>NZ_JBHWIR010000117.1:0-24881 GCF_042731835.1 Kitasatospora sp. NPDC059817
TATTGAGTTGGGGGGGGGCGGGGGCGGGCCGTCTCGCCGCCCCAGCTCGCCCCCCCCCCCGACCCCCCCCCCCCCAGGGCGGAATCGTCGGATCAGCGGTTGTTCGGGGAGGGTCCCGGCTCGGGGGGGGGGGGAATCAGTAGACCGGTCGGTATATTCACCCCGGGGCGCCGTCAGGGCTTGCGACCCACCGCGCCGTAGATGCTGACGCGGTCGGCGCCGGGGGCGGGGGCGGTGTCGGGGCGCCAGAGGGGGACGGTGGTGATGCCGGGGTCGAGGAGGTCGAGGCCGTCGAAGAAGGTGCGGACCTCGTCGCGGGTGCGGCCGACGAGGGGGGCGGTGGCCTTGTCGTAGATGCCGGTGACGCGGTCGCGGACCTCGGCGGGGATGAAGTCGGCAGTGCCGTGCGAGAGGACGAGGTGGCTGCCGGAGGGGAGCGCGTCCATCAGCGTGTCGACCGCCTGGTACGGCTTGTCCTCGTCGCGCAGGAAGTGCAGGACGGCGGCCAGGACGAGGCCGACCGGTCGGGAGAGGTCGAGGAGCCCTGCGGCCTCGACGGCGGCGAGTACGGCGGACGGCTCGCGTAGGTCGGCCTGGAGGACGGCGGTCCGCCCCGGGCCCGTGCCGGACATCAGGGCGCGGGCGTGGCTGAGCACGATCGGGTCGTTGTCGACGTAGGCGACCTGCGCCCCGGGATTGGCGGCCTGGGCGATCTCATGGGTGTTGCCGGCGGTGGGGATGCCGGTGCCGATGTCGAGGAACTGGTCGATGCCGAGGTCGGCGACGCAGCGCACCGCGCGGGTGAGGAAGCCCCGGTTGGCCCGCGCGGTGGAGCGGAACTCCGGATTGGCGGCGAGCGCCTTGTCGGCGGCGGCCCGGTCGGCGGGGAAGTTGTCCTTCCCGCCGAGGTAGTAGTCGTACATCCGGGCCGGGTGCGGGATGTCGGGCCGTAGGTCGGCCGGGGTTCCGGCTTCGCCGGACTCCCACAGGTCGTCGTGTCCCACGGCCGTTGCCTCCGTCTGTTGACGATCGGATGATCTGCTTGCAACTCCCTCGGCGGACAGCCTAAAGCCCAGGTCACGGCCCTGGTGGCGGTTGGTCGGGTCACCCCTGTATGTCCGTTTTCGTCGCCCATCGCGCGCCCCCGGTCGTCCCGGCGCAGGATGGGAGGTCCCGGCGGCGAACCGTCGCCGGACGACGGAAGCGGAAAGGCCGGGGAACGGGAGGTCCGACGCCGTGGTGATCGCTATGGCAGACATCCGCGAATGGCGCGGCCACGTCGTGGTCGACGAGAAGAGCCACCGCATCGGCTCGCTGGAGTCCGTCTACGTGGAGACGGCCACCGACCAGCCGTTCTTCGCCACCGTCACGGTCGGCCTGGTGACCAAGCGCCGCCTGGTGTTCGTCCCGCTCGACGGGGCGGTCGTCGGGCCGGACTACGTCCGGGTGGCGTTCCCGAAGAACCAGGTCAAGCAGGCGCCGTCGATCGGCACCGACGACGTCCTGCCCGCCGAGGAGGAACCGGCCGTGTTCGCGCACTACGGGCTCCCGTACGAGACCGGCGCCGGTGGCGAGCGCCGCCTCGCCCGCCGCTGAGCACAGCCGCTGACCAAAGCCGCTGAACACCGCCGCTGAACCGCCGAAGGCCCCAGCGCCCCTCGCCCGCATCGCCCCGCCCGGGAATGGATACCCCGCCGGGTACAGTTGTCAGTCGACAGTCGATGCGAAAGGCGGCCCGGACATGCAGGTGGACGAGGAGTCGGTCGGCGCGGTCCTGAACCGGCTGCGCCGTGCCCAGGGCCAGTTGGCCGGGGTGATCGCGATGATCGAGGCGGGCCGTGACTGCAAGGACGTGGTCACCCAGCTCGCGGCGGTCTCGCGCGCCCTGGACCGGGCCGGGTTCAAGATCGTGGCCAGCGGCATGCGCCAGTGCATGGCCGTCTCCGACGAGGACACCCCGCCGATGAGCGAGGCCGAGCTGGAGAAGCTGTTCCTCGCCCTGGCATAAGTCAGGAAGCCGAGGAGCGCAGAAGCCAAGAGGCGCAGCAGCGCAGCAGCACAGGAGGGCCGCGACGGATCCCGTCGCGGGCCCCCCCCGCGTGTGGCCCCCCCCCCCCCCCCCCCCCGCAGGCCCCCCCCCCCCCCCCCCCCCCCCCCCCACCCCCCACCCCCCCCCCCCCCGCCCCCGCCCCGCGCGCCGCCTCCCCCCCGGCGCCGCCCCCGCCCCCCCCCGCGGGCGCGCCGCCCGCCCGCCCCCCCCCCCCCCCGGCGTTTCCGGCCCTCCCAGCGCTCCCGGCGTTTCCGCCGAGGATTCCCGCCGCCCGCCACGGAGTTCCCGAACCGCCCGATGGGCCGTCACGCGCCGTTCACGTCCCGGTCGCTGACTTTCGGATGAATGAGGGCCGCCCGCAGTTGTACAGCCAACTGCCGGGCCCTCCCTCCCCAGCCTCCGTGACCAGCCGCGCGCGGACCCGGCGCCGACCCCCGGCGGACCGGGCCCCGGGCGGCGGACAGGACAACCGTGGCCGCAGGCAGCGCCCTGACCCTCACCTCCTCCGCCAACCCCACCGAAGGCGACCGGCTCACCTTCCACTGGACGACCGACGCCCCCGACGCCAAGAACTGGGTCGGCGTGTACGACGGCGGCCGCCAGCCCGGCAACGGCAGCTCCCTCGTCTGGAAGTATGTCCCGGGCACCTCCGGCGACCTCCAGCTCGACACCTCCGCGCTGACCGGCGGCCCGTACACCGCCTACCTGCTCGCCAAGGACGGCTACGGCGTCCTCGCCCAGACGGCCCCGTTCAGCTTCCGCGCCAAGCCGGCCGTCGTCCGCCCGCACAGCGCCGTGGACGCCCTCACCACCGCGCCCGTCGCCCCCGGCACGGCGGTCTCCGTCAAGCTCGGCGGCCTCTGGTCCCGCCCGGCCGGCAACCCGGCGGGGAGCGCCGCCTTCCGCAAGGTCAGCGGGCCGTCCTGGCTGAACGTCACCGCCGACGGCACGCTCACCGGCACCGCGCCCGCGGCGGGCAAGAGCCCCGAGGTGGCCGTCGTCGGCGTCAAGGACAGCGCGGGTGCCGTCGACACCGTCACCGTCCTCATCCCCGTGGTCGACCCCGCCGCGCCGCCGCGCCTCAAGGCCGCCAGCTGGAACCTGCACGACGCCGGCGCCGGGTACACCGACGCCCTGGAGAAGCAGCTGCGCGTCGTCCTCACCCAGGGCCTGGACGTGCTCGCCCTCCAGGAGACCGCTGGTGAGCGGGCGAAGACCCTGGCCGACGCGCTCGGCTGGTACGCCTACCAGAGCCCCGGCAGCGTCGGCATCCTGAGCCGCTACCCGCTCGCCGACGTCACCCCGCCGACCGCCGACCTGCCCGCCGCCGGGGCCACCGTGCAGCTCCCCGGTGGCCGGGCCGTCCGGTTCTGGGCCGCGCACCTCGACGAGGCCGGCTACGGCCCGTACGCGCTCCAGGACGGTCGGACGGCCGCCCAGACGGAGGCGGCCGAGACCGCCTCGCTCCGCGTGAAGCAGGCCAAGGCCCTGGCCGCCGCGGTGCGCGCGGACATCGCCCGGCACACTCCGGTGGTGCTCGCCGGCGCCCTCTCCTCGCCGTCCCACCTGGACTGGACGGCCGCCACCGCCGCCGCGCACGGCGGCGTCGGGGTGCTCAACTGGCCCGTCGGCGTGGCCCTTCAGGGCGCGGGGCTGACCGACACCTTCCGCGAGGAGCACCGCGACCCGGTCAAGTTCCCGGGCGCGACCTGGTCGCCGACCCGCAAGCAGCGCGGCGCCAAGCCCGAGCCGCAGGACCGCATCGACTACGTCCAGTACGCCGGCCCGCTGAAGCTGGTCGAGGCGCACACCCTGGTCGCCGACTGGCCGCAGCCCGAGCCGAACACCGCCGCCAACGAGTGGCCCTCCGACACCGCCGCCGCCGTCGCCACTTTCCAGCTCTGAGAGGCCAGTTCGTGATGTCCGAGCTCTCCCGCCGCACCTTCGTCGGCGCCACCGCGGCCGTCGGCGCCACCGCCCTGACCGGATTGGGCGCCGCCCCCGCCGAGGCCGCCCCCGCCGCCGCCCCTGCCGCCTCCGAGCGGCTGACGGGCACCATCAAGGACGTCAAGCACGTCGTCGTGCTGATGCAGGAGAACCGCAGCTTCGACCACTACTTCGGCACGCTCAGCGGCGTCCGCGGCTTCGGCGACAAGCAGGCGCTCCAATTCCCGGACGGCGCCGACGTGTTCCGCCAGCCGGACAGCCGCCGCAGCGACGGCGGAGCCATGCTGCCGTACCGGATGGACACCTCGAAGTACAACGCGCAGAACGCCGGCGGCCTGCCCCACGACTGGGCGACCGGCCACCAGGCGATCAACAACGGCGCGATGAACAAGTGGATCGCCGCCAAGGGCGAGCGCACCATGGGCTACTTCACCCGGGACGACATCCCCTACCAGTACGCCCTGGCCGACGCGTTCACCCTCTGCGACGCCTACTTCACCTCCCTCGCCGGCCCGACCGACCCCAACCGGCTCTACCTCTGGACGGGCACCTCCGGCCCCGGCCGCGACGGCACCACCGGGCCCTGGATCGACAACACCCCGGTCACCGACAACCCCGTCGCCGACTGGACCACCTACGCCGAGCGCCTGGAGCAGGCCGGCGTCAGCTGGCGGGTCTACCACAACCCCAGCAAGGACGACCGCACCGGCGACTACGACGACAACGCCCTCTCCTACTTCAAGCAGTTCCACAACTTCCCTCCCACCGACCCGCGTTACATCAACGCGATGACCAAGTTCGACCCGGCCGCCTTCGACCGCCACTGCAAGGACGGCACCCTGCCGACCATCTCCTGGCTGGTCGCCCCCTACCTCTTCTCCGAGCACCCGGAGGCCGGCCCGGCGTACGGGGCGCACTGGGTCAACCAGGCCCTCCAGTCGCTGATGTCCAACCCGGCGGTGTGGGAGCACACCGTCTTCCTGGTCATGTACGACGAGAACGACGGCTACTTCGACCACATGGTCCCGCCCACCCCCGAGCCCGGCACTCCCGAGGAGTTCACCCAGGGCCGCGCCATCGGCCTCGGCAACCGCGTCCCGCTGTGGGTCGTCTCGCCCTGGTCGCGCGGCGGTTGGGTCAACTCCCAGGTCTTCGACCACACTTCCGTGCTGCGCTTCATGGAGCTGGTCACGGGCGTCGCCGAGCCGAACATCTCGGCCTGGCGCCGGTCCGTCTGCGGCGACCTCACCAGCTGCTTCGACTTCGCCGCGCCGAACCCGTCCGTCCCGTCGCTGCCCGACACCACCGCCCTGATGGCCAGGGCCGACGCGGGCACCAAGCTGCCCGGCGTCGCCCTCCCGGCGGTCGGAGCCCAGGCGATGCCCGTCCAGGAGCGCGGCGAGCGCCCGCACCGCCCGCTGCCCTACCAGCCGTGGGCCGACGTGGAGGTGGACCGCAAGACCGGCAAGGTCACCTGCACGATGAGCAACGACGGTTCGGTGGCCTTCCCGTACACCGTCTACCCGAACATCGCGCTGCCCTTCGCGGGCACCCCGTACACCGTCGCCCCCGGTGCCACCGCCCGGTACGTCTGGGACGCCGCCACCACCAACGGCCGCTACGACTTCACCGTCCACGGCCCGGACGGCTTCGTCCGCCGCTTCGCCGGCACCGTGGTCCGGGACGGGCAGGACGGCCAGAACGACATCGGCGTGCCGATCGTCACCGCCGACCTGCACGGCAGCGTGCGGCTCACCTTGCAGGTGGCCAACGACGGCATGACCGACGTCTCCTTCACCGCCGCCCCCAACGACTTCGCCGGCACCGCGCAGACCGTCCGGGTCAAGCCCGGGCAGCAGGTGAACCTGTCCTGGCCGCTGGACAAGCAGGGCCGCTACGACGTCGTCGTCACCGCCCACACCGGCCTGCGCTTCGTGCAGCGCTACGCGGGCTGGGTGCACTGACCCGGTAGCGGGCGGGCCGCGGGCCGGGGGCGCCGAACCGGTGACCCCCGGCCGTGGCTCGGCCGTCCGGGCGGGGCCCGGGGCTACCGTCGGGCGCATGCAGAAGATCACCACCTTCCTCTGGTTCGACGACCAGGCCGAAGCGGCCGCCACCTTCTACACCTCCCTCTTCCCCAACTCCCGCATCACGCAGGTCACCCGCTACCCCGAGACCGGCCCCGGCGGAGCCGGCTCGGTCATGACCGTCGCCTTCGAACTCGCCGGGCGGGAGTACGCGGCCCTCAACGGCGGCCCCGAGTTCCACTTCACCGAGGCCATGTCGCTGCAGGTGGAATGCGAGGATCAGCAGGAGGTCGACGAGCTCTGGGCCGAGCTCACCGCCGACGGCGGCCAGGCGGGCCCGTGCGGCTGGCTCAAGGACCGCTTCGGCCTCTCCTGGCAGATCACCCCGCGCGTCCTGCTCGACCTGATCGCCGACGAGGACCGGGCCAAGGCCGGCCGGGTGATGGCGACGATGATGCGGATGCAGAAGATCGAGGTCCAGCCGCTGCTCGACGCGGCCAGAGGCTGACGCGATGGCCGCGCCCGCCTTCCGCAGCACCCTGTACCTGCGCGCCACCCCCGAGCGGGTCTGGCACGCCCTCACCAACGCCGACGAGTCCGGCCTCTACTGGGGCCACCGCAACGTCTCCACCTGGCTGCCCGGCGCGCCCTGGGAGCACCAGCGGGCCGACGGCTCCGGGACGGCCGACGTGATCGGCGTCGTCGAGGCCGTCGACCGCCCGCACCGGCTGGTCACCACCTGGGCGGGGCCCGGGGAACGACGCCCGGGCGGTCCCTCCCGGGTCACCTTCGAGCTCCGGGGCTGGCACGACCTCACCCGGCTCACCGTCACCCACTACCAGCTGGCCGACGAGGCCGAGCGGGCGGACGTCGAGCAGGGCTGGTCGGCGGTGCTGTCCAACCTGAAGACCTACCTGGAGACCGGCCACCCGCTCCCGCAGGAACCCTGGTCGATGCCCTGAGCCCCCTGAGCCCCCCGACCCCCCGGAGTCCGACGCAGGGTCAGCGCCCGGCCCGCACCGCTGGGCGCGCCCGCTCGCCCCGGACGAACCGGCGCAGCCCGGCGAACCGCGAGAACCGCTCCCGGCTCGCCACCGAGGCCCGGTCCAGCTCCTCCATCAGCCGTCGGCTGCGGTGCTCCAGGTCCAGTTCGTCCAGGATCCGGTCCACCTCGGCCAGTATCGAACCGTGCAACTGCCACGCCTCCGGGTGCTCCCGCACCTTCTGCAGCAGCACCTGGGCGACGTTCTCCCGGCAGGTCCAGGCCGCGGCCAGCTCGGCGGTCAGCCGCCGCTCCGCCTCCTCGGCGCTGCGGCTCACCTGGGTGGTGACCAGCACCGCGAAGCTGACCATGGCCCCGCCGACGTGCGCCAGCAGTTCCTCCAGGCCCACCGCGACGTCCGGCGGGAACAGCCGCTCGCCGGGCGCGCGCCGCTTGGCCAGGTCGGTCAGCGAACGGGCCAGCACCCGGATGACCACCACGCAGATCTCCAGGGTGTCCAGCCCGGTGCGCAGCACCAGCCGGGACAGCAGCCCGTCGTTGATCCGCGGATTGAGCCGCAGGCTGTCCTCCGCCTGGCGCAGTGCCACGTCCACGTCGGCGATGGCGTGGTCGAGCCGGCGGGCCTCGTGCAGCTGCTCGGCGGCCCGGGCGACCGGGGTCGGACGGCCCAGCTGCTCGGCGATGTCCAGCAGCAGCTGCCGGGCCCGCCGGGCGAGGTCCTCGATCGACTCCCCGGCGGTGTCCACCCAGACCGGCGGGGCGAACAGCAGGTTGAACAGCAGGCCGACGGCGGCGCCGATCAGCGTCTCCAGCACCCGGTCCCAGGCCTGCGAGGCGAGCCCGCTGACGCCGAGGATCAGCATGGCGCTGATCGCGACCTCCTGGACGAACTCCTCGACCCGGACGAACCGGCCGACGACCAGCGAGGCCAGGATGATCAGCCCGAGGCTCCACCAGGAGAGCCCCACCACGGCGCTGAAACCGGTCGCGATCAGCACGCCGACCACCACCGAGTTGACCCGGCGGATGCTGGTCTTGAGCGTCGAGTAGACGGTGACCTGCACCACCAGCAGCGCGGTGAGCGGGGCCGTCAGCGGGGCTGGCTCGTTGCTGAGCCGGGTGGCCACCGCGAAGGCGAGGGTGGCGGCCACGGTGGCCCGTACGGTCTGGACGACGAACGGTTCTCGGGCGCCGCGGCGGATCAGGGCCGTGAGGGACTCCGGGAGAAGGGCCATGTCGCCCTTCTTTCCCTGTGGCAGCCCTTCACACCGCCGAGCCGCCCGACCGGCACCCGTATGCCCGGGCCTTGACCCGGGCCAGGGTCACGGCGGCGGGATACGGCCTACCGCGGGTCCTGACGGTTCAGCCGCAGCTTCCAGGGCGCCAGCGCCGACTCGACCTGCACCCCGATGCTCATCTTCGACGCGCCCTCGATCCGCTCCTCGAAGCGGATCGGCACCTCGCGGATCGTCAGGCCGCGCTGGACGACCCGGTAGTTCATCTCGACCTGGAACGAGTACCCGCTGCTCTGCACGGTCGGCAGGTCGATCGCCCGCAGGGTGCTCGCCCGCCAGGCCTTGAAACCGGCGGTGGCGTCCCGGACGCCCAGGCCGAGGATGGTGTTGACGTAGAGGTTGGCCCACGCGGACAGGGCCTTGCGGTGCCAGGGCCACTCCGCGGCAGTCGAACCGCCGGGCACGTAGCGGGAGCCGAGCACCACGGCGGTGTCGTCGGCCAGCAGGGCCTGGACCATCGCGGGTATCGCCGAGGCCGGGTGCGAGAGGTCGGCGTCCATCTGGACCACGACGTCGGCGTCCTCGTCCAGGGCCCGGGCCATGCCGGCCAGGTAGGCGCGGCCGAGGCCGTCCTTCTCGGTGCGGTGCAGCACGCCCACGGTGCCGCCGGACTCCGCGGCGAGCTTGTCGGCGATCTCGCCGGTGCCGTCCGGCGAGTTGTCGTCGACCACCAGCAGGTGCAGGCCCGGTACCGGGAGGTCCGCGAGAAGACCCGCGAGGACCGGAAGGTTCTCCCGCTCGTTGTACGTGGGGACGACGACAACGACCTTCGGGGAGGCCTCGACCATGTTCTGTTTCCCTCGTGCCCTTTCCGGCCGGCACCCGTGCCACGCCGGACGGTTGTCCTTGACGACCTGCGGTGGATGAGACCGTGCGAGTGTATCGGTGCGGCGGACGGTTCCTCGCCCCGGGTGACGGGCTGGGCACGGCCGGCCACGGCCCGGAAATCCGTTCGACCGCGATGCGTGCCCGGGGCGCCGCGTCACCGCCCCGATCCGTCGTTCCGGGAAATTTCTTCGACGGCCCCTCGCAGACGGTCCCTCGCAGCTCCCGGCGGGCTACGCCCCGCCGTAGACGGTCGCGAGGTTGTCCCGGGCCGGGTGGGCCAGGCCGGCCGGGCCGGCGGCGAAGGTGCGCAGGACGTTCTCGGTGACCCGGCGGACCAGGTCCCCGGCCCGGGCGTCGATCCCGTGGTCGGCGCTGCCGCCCCCGGGCCCGTGCGCGTCCAGGGCCTCCACCCAGCGCATCGTCCCGGAGGCGAACACCCCGGCGCCGCCCGGCACGGTGTAGTACGCGGTGTCGGAGTGCGAGCGGCGGCCCTCGCAGACCACGGGGGAGTGCGCGATCACCTCGATCGGACGCGGGGTGGGGAAGGCGGTGTCCACCCGGTCGTACTCGACGCCGACCAGGTGCGGGAACGACGCCCCGGCGGCGACGCCGGTGCCCTCGAACGCCCAGTGCTCCGGCGAGCCGACCACGTACGGGGCGTCCACCGGGTAGCCGTCGTAGATCACGCCGAGCATCGAGCTCTCCGGGTCGGCGCCCGGGCCGGCCCGGAAGTCGGTGGTCGCCGGGGCGCCGGCCTGGTGCCCCGGGTCCTGCGCCCACGCGTCCTTGTAGCAGACCACCGTCCGGTCCGGGCCCAGCTCCGAGGGCTCGAAGCGGACCCGGCGGAAGCAGCAATTGGCGCCCAGGACCGCCAGGTTGGTGCCGGCGTCCCGGGCCGCGACCACCTGGGCGCGCTGCTCGGGGGACCAGTACTCGTCGTGGCCGAGCGAGAGGACGGCGCTCGCGCCGTGCAGCAGCCCGGGCTCGCGGGCCACGTCGATCCCGGTGGTGTAGGCGAGCGGCAGCCCGAGCCGCTCGGCGAGCGCGACCAGTGGCGCCTCGTACACCAGGAACAGCCCGGCGCCGTGGTCGTAGTCGTAGGGCCGGTCGAAGACCACCCGCAGCGAGCGGGTGGCCAGACCGCCGGTGGGGCCGTTGTAGAGGCTGTACCCGCCCCACCCGTTGTACGCCTGCCAGGTGGCGGGGGCGCTCATCACCACCGTCCGCCCGGCGGTGGCGGCGGAGCGGACGGTGAGCGGGACGTAGCGCTGGCCGGAGCCGTCCTCGGCGTCCAGGCGCAGCAGGTAGGCGCCCTCGGGCCAGCCGGTGGTGTCCACGGCGAGGGTGCGCTGCCAGCCGGTCAGCACGGTCCTGGTCGCGGGGTCCACGTGCGGGGCGGGCTGCCGGCCGCCCGGGACGTGCTCGCGGCGCCAGACCAGGCGGGCGCGGGCGCCGTCGTACCAGCCGGTGCGGTAGGCGGAGACGGTGAAGGCGGCGGCCGGGGTGGAGACGTGCAGGCCGAACTGCTCACCGGGCAGCACGCTGACCCGGTCGGCGAAGCCCTCGATGGCGTCGGCGGGGCCGGGGTCGGTGATCTCCCAGTCGGGCGCGCCGGGAAGGGACTGCTCCGGCGGGACGTCCACGTGCTGGGCGTCAGCGGTCGGGGCGGGGTCGTCGGCGGAGGGGCGCGGGGCAGGGCCGTCGGACGAGGAGTGCGGGGCGGGGTCCGGGTGGCGGGTGCCGCAGGAGGCGGTGGCCGCCGCCAGCAGGCCCAGGCCCAGAATCCCCCGCCGACTCGGTTCCGCCACCGCTGCCTCCCTGGTGTCCGTCCTCGGCAAACCTGCACACATCGGTCGATCGCGCGGACATCCTCGCCCGTTCCGAGCAGCAGGTGCGGCCCGCCGCGCCGGGACGACCAGCACGGCGGGGCGCCGCCCGCCACCGCTGAGGGCCGTCCGGGGCACCGCTGGCGTGTCCGGACGCGCTGCTCCCCGGCGGCACCGATCCGGTCCCCTAGCCTGACCAGGCCCGCCGTCCGGCGGCCTTTGGGGGGCCGGAGCCGAGCGCGGCCGGCCGACTCGTGGACAGGGGTGCACGTGGTGTCGTCGGATTCGGCCGATCCGGGGGTGACGCCCGCGACCCGCGGCGCGAGGTTCCGGGCGTGGATGCTGGAAGGCCTGTCGGACATGGCCAAGCAGCACCCCGGCCCGCACGCCGAGGCGCCGCACGTCAAGGGCCAGCGCTGGTGGCGGGTGATGTGCCTGACCGGCCTGGACTACTTCTCCACGCTCGGCTACCAGCCCGGCATCGCCGCCCTCGCCGCCGGCCTGCTCTCGCCGCTGGCGACCATCGTGCTGGTGATCGTCACCCTGCTCGGCGCCCTGCCCGTCTACCGGCGGGTCGCCCAGGAGAGCCCGCACGGCCAGGGCTCGATCGCGATGCTGGAGCGGCTGCTGTCGTTCTGGCAGGGCAAGCTCTTCGTTCTCACGCTGCTCGGCTTCGCGGCCACCGACTTCATGATCACCATCACCCTGTCGGCCGCCGACGCGACCGCACACCTGGTGGAGAACCCGCATCTGCACAGCGTGCTGACCGGCAAGCAGGTGACGATCACCCTCATCATGGTGGCCCTGCTCGGCGGGGTCTTCCTCAAGGGCTTCAGCGAGGCGATCGGCATCGCCGTCGTCCTGGTCGCGGTCTACCTCGCGCTGAACGTCGTGGTGGTGACCAACGGACTCTGGCACGTGCTGAAGGCCCCGCACGTCGTCGGCGACTGGACCGACGCGCTCACCGCCGAGCACGGCAACGTGATCGCGATGATCGGCGTCGCACTGATCGTCTTCCCGAAGCTGGCGCTCGGTCTGTCCGGCTTCGAGACCGGCGTCGCCGTGATGCCGCACATCGAGGGCGACCCGGACGACACCGAGGAGAAGCCCACCGGCCGGATCCGCGGCGCCCGCAAGCTGCTCACCACCGCGGCCGCGATCATGAGCTGCTTCCTGATCACCACCAGCCTCATCACCACCCTGCTGATCCCGGCGGACGCCTTCAAGGCCGGCGGCCAGGCCAACGGGCGGGCGCTCGCCTACCTCGCCCACCAGAACCTCGGCAACACCTTCGGCAGCGTCTACGACCTGTCCACGATCGCCATCCTCTGGTTCGCCGGCGCCTCCGCGATGGCCGGACTGCTCAACCTGATGCCGCGCTACCTGCCCCGCTACGGCATGGCCCCGCACTGGGCCCGCGCGGTGCGCCCCACCGTGATCGTCCTCACCCTGATCGCCTTCCTGGTCACCTGGCTGTTCGACGCCAACGTGGACGCCCAGGGCGGCGCGTACGCGACCGGCGTGCTGGTGCTGATCAGTTCGGCCGCCATCGCCGTCACCATCGCCGCCCACAAGTCCGGGCAGCGCCGCAGGACGGTCGGCTTCGCCGTGATCGCCGGGGTCTTCCTCTACACCACGGCCGTGAACATCGCCGAGCGGCCGGACGGCGTCAAGATCGGCGGCTGCTTCATCGCCGGCATCATGCTGGTCTCCTTCCTCTCCCGGCTCAAGCGGGCCTTCGAGCTGCGCGTCACCGACGTGGTGCTCGACGCCGTCGCGGAACGCTTCGTCCGGGACTACATGCACCGCCCGCTGCGGCTGATCGCCAACGAGCCGAACAGCCGGGACCTCGCCGAGTACCGCGACAAGATCCGCCAGATCCGCGCCGACAACGACATCCCGGTCGAGGACGACCTGGTGTTCGTGGAGGTCACGGTGCTCGACCCGTCCGACTTCGAGGCCGAGCTGACCGTGCGCGGCGAGGTGCTGCACGACCGCTACCGGGTGCTGACGCTGCAGAGCTCCAGCGTGCCGAACGCGCTGGCCGCCCTGCTGCTGCGGGTCCGGGACCTCACCGGGCAGCAGCCGCACATCTACTTCGAGTGGACCGAGGGCAACCCCTTCGCCCAGTTCCTCAGGTTCTTCCTGTTCGGGCAGGGCGAGATCGCCCCCGTCACCCGCGAAGTCCTGCGCGAGGCCGAACCGGACCGCAGCCGCCGCCCGGCCGTCCACGTCGGCTGACGGCACCTCCCCGCCGAACGGGTCGGCCGTCTGCGCCTCTGCTCAGTGGCAGCCCAGGTCAGCGACTCGGGTGGGACTTGCTCCAGGCCGGGGCGACGAAGGCCACCAGGGCGACGGCGAAGCCGAGTTGGAGGAGGTGCCGGATCCAGTCGATGCCCGAGGTGTGGCGGACGCCGATCCATCCGGAGACGGCGTTGCCGAGCCAGGCCCCGGCGGCGCCGAGCAGCATCGTCAGCCACCAGGGGATCGACTGCGGCCCGCGCAGGATCAGCTTGGCCAGTACGCCCAGCACGAAGCCGATGAGCAGAATCCACAGGAGCTGGAACATCGCAGTCCACCTTCCGGGCGCCGCCGGACTGACACCGGCGCGCCGAATCGCCGAGACGCGGTTCGTCCCATGATCGCCCGGATCGGCCGAACGGGCACGTCGGGAGCTTCTACGGCTCCGGCCGTACCTGCTCGGTCCTGAGCTTCACCGAGGATTCCTGGCGGCCGGCCCTCAGCGCTCCAGTGCCGCCTCGACGGCCTCGCGGACGTCCGGGTGCGGGTCGTTCGCGAGGCCGTCGAGCAGGGCGGCGACACCCGGGGTGGACCAGCCGGCGACGGCCCACACCAGTTCCTCGCGCACGGCCGGGTCCGGGTGGGCGGCCAGCAGGGCGAGGCGGTCCAGTGGGCCGCGGCGGCGGCGCCCGAAGCTCTGCAGGGCGGCGAGCAGTTCGGCGGGGTCGCCCGGCTCGCCGGCGGCCTCGATCCGGGCGAGCAGGACGGGCACGGGCGGCGGTGGGGCGTCCAGCGGGTGCTGGTGGCGCTCGCGCAGTCGACGGCTGCCGTACCCGCCGACGGGCTGGCAGCCCATGCAGGGGCAAGGCCGGGTGCCGTGGGCGTTCGGCTGGTAGCGCCAGCCGGAGACCTGCGGCACGCCGCGGATCCGGTGGACCTCGCGGGCGCCCACCGCGCGCGGCACGAACACCTCCCAGCCGCGCGGGTCCGCCAGTTCGGCGATCCGCCGCACCGCCTCGGCGGCGGGTACCCGCTGCTGGGCGTCCCTCGCGCGGTCCCGGTAGTGCCCGGCCAGCACCTGCTGGGTGTCGTCCAGCCGGAGGTGCACCGCGACCAGCGAGCCCCCGGTGCCGAACCGGGCCAGTTCGCGCAGCCACTGGTGGGTCAGCGGGTACGAGGGCAGTACCGGGAAGCAGTACAGCCCGCGCACCCCGCCCTGCCCCCGGCTGTCGGCCCGGATCCCGGCGCGGCGGATCCGCGGCGAGTTCGCCGCGGCGGTCAGGTGCACGAACATCGCCATGGCCCGGGATGCTAGCGGCTGGCCGACCGCGGGCCCATCGGATTTCCTCGGGAGGCGGGGCAGGAGGCGTCAGGCGGTCCCCGTGCGGCGGGTGATCAGGGCGGCGAGGCCGTCCAGGATGCGGTTCAGGCCGAAGTCCAGGGCCTGGTCGCGCCCGTCCTCGCCGGTCATGGCGGCGGCCAGGGCGGGGTAGCGGTCGGCGTGCTGGTGCACCAGCGTGCCGAGGGCGGTGAGGAGTTCGGCTTCGGGGGAGCCGTCGGGCCCGGCGGCGCGGGACTGCTGGGCGATGCTGCGGACGTGTCCGGCGAGCAGGACGGCGGCGTCCATCCGCTCGGGGCCGGTCAGTCCGTGGCCGTCGAGGGCGGTCACCACCCGTTCCAGCCAGGTGAGTTCCTTCGGGCCCATCACCCGGGGGCCGACGGTGGCGTCGAGCAGCCATGGGTGGCGGCCGAACGACTCGGTCAAGTGGTGCGCCCAGGCCGTGAGTTGGCCCCTCCATTCGTGGGCGTGCCGGTCCTGCGGGGGCTCGCCGACGGCGGCCTCGACCATCAGGGCGACGAGTTCGGCCTTGCCGGGCACGTAGCGGTAGAGCGACATCTTGGTGAAGTCGAGCAGCCCGGCGACCTTCTGCATCGAGACCGCGCCCAGGCCTTCGGCGTCCGCGATCTCGACGCCCGCCGCCGCGATCCGCTCCAGGCTGAGGGCCGGTTTCGGCCCGCGGGTGGGCTTGGCCGGGGGGCCCCAGAGCAGCCGCACCATGTCGTTCGCCGCCTCGCTCACATTCCGCTCCCGTTCTGGGGGTTGCTCGTCCGACCTAACTGCGTCTACCGTACACAGCAGCAAATAGTATCCACCGGACACAGTTTCTCGATCCTCTCGGACGGAGTGGTTTCCCATGAGCACCAAGGTCCTGATCTCGGGCGCGAGCATCGCCGGCCCCGCCCTGGCCCACTGGCTCGGCCGGTACGGCTTCGAGGTCACCGTCGTCGAACTCGCCCCGGCGCTGCGCGGCGGCGGCCAGAACGTCGACTTCCGCGGCCGCACCCACCTGACGGTGCTGGAGCGGATGGGCGTCCTCGACGAAATGCGCGCGCTCGACACCGGCGGCAGCCCGATGACCTTCCTCGGCGCCGACGGCCGCCGACTCCTGCACCTGCCCGCCGAGTTCGCGGGCGGCGAACTGGAGATCCCGCGCGGCGAACTCGCCCAGCTGCTGTACCGGCACAGCCGCGCCCGCGCCGATTACGTCTTCGGCGACTCCATCACCGCCCTGGAGGAGACCCCGAGCGGTGTGCGGGCCGCCTTCCGGCACGGCGCGCCGCGCGAGTTCGACCTGGTGATCGGCGCCGACGGGCTGCACTCCAACGTCCGCCGGCTCGCCTTCGGCCCCGAGCAGCGCTACGTCCGCCACCTCGGCTACTACGCGGCCACCTGGCAGTTCCCCAACGACCTCGGCCTGCCGCCCGGTTCGGTCGGCCTCAACGTCCCCGGCCGGCTCGCCTCGATCGGCGCCGACCACCGCGACCCGGCCCGCGCGGGCGCCTTCTGCCTCTTCGCCTCGCCCGAACTGCGCTACGACCGCCACGACCAGGAGCAGCAGAAGGCCCTGGTGCGGGACGCCTTCGCGGGCCTGGGCTGGGAGGTACCGCGCCTGCTGGAGAGCCTGCGGCACGCCCCCGAGCTCTACTTCGACTCGATCAGCCGCGCCGACGTCCCCACCTGGTCCAGCGGCCGGATCACCCTGCTCGGCGACGCGGCCTGCGGCGCCACCATCGGCGGCATGGGCACCGGCACCGCCGTGGTGGCCGCGTACGTCCTGGCCGGCGAACTGGCCCGCGCCCGCGGCGACCACCGCACCGCCTTCGCCCGGTACGAGCAACTGCTGCGCGGCTACGCCCAGGGCTGCCAGAAGGGCGGGGACCGCACCGGCCCGTTCCTGGCGCCGCGCACCGCCACCGGCCTGCGCGTGCGCAACGGGCTGCTGAACCGGCGCTGGGTGCTGAACCGGATGCTGGAGCTCGGGAAGCAGGTCTCCAGCGTCGAGCTGCCGGACTACGAGCTGCCGAAGGGCGGGCTGCCGGACTACGAGCCGCCGGAGAGCGAGCTGCCGGAGAGCGAGCTGCCGAAGTGCGCGCGCGAGTCGGCCGGTCGGTTCAGTGCGGCGGGCTGATCCGGGCGCCGCCGTCCAGGGCCGCCTCCACCTGGACGGCCGCCCGGGCCGGGCGCTCGACGGCCAGCGTGTGGTCCGGGGCGGGCCGGTCGGCGGACCAGTCCGGGCCCTTGACGGCGAGCCGGGTGACCCGCCGGCTGCCCGCCGCGAGTAGGAACTCCGTCCCCTGCGGGGAGCGCCACCAGGCCCAGCCGACGACGTCCTGCTCGAACCGGCTGCACGCCCGCCCCGGGCCGCCGCCGGTGCGCTGCGGGCCGCGGGCGGTCGGCAGCAGGACGGCGGTGGCGGCGCTGCCCTCGCCGGTCCATCGGTCGGCGCGCAGGCAGACCCAGGACGCCGAGCCCGCGTTCTGCGGCAGCGGCTGCACCGCGAAGGCCCACAGGTTGAGCTGCTTGACGCCCGGCGTGCCGTCCGGGACGGCGCAGCCCGCGCGGGCCCAGGCCAGCAGCGCGTCCTGGCCGGTGGCCTCGCGCGGCTCGCGGGCCGGCTGGGTGCGGTCCGGTGGCGGGGAGTAGGTGAGGTGCGCGGGGACGAGTCCGCCGAGGTCGGTCAGCAGGAAGGCGTGCTTCTCGGCGATGGCGGGGGAGGAGTGCAGCTGGAGCACCGTGGCGCCGTGGCAGTCCGCGAGCCCACCGCCCGGGACCGCCGCCGTGACCCCGTCAGGGTGGTCCAACGGCCGTGCGGGGGAGTCGGGTTGGTCGATCCGGCGGGTCTCGGCGGCGTCCACCCAGGGGGCCAGCAGATAGCGCACGGCGGTGCCCTGGCGGCGCAGCACCACCGCGCCCGCCGTGGTCACGTCCGAGTCGTCGGCCCGGGCGAGGTCCAGGCCGCCGTCGCGCCCGTCGGTGTAGCGGGCGAGCCGCCGGCCGTCGAACAGCACCACCACGGCGGCGCCGTCGACCGTCCCGGCGAACAGCAGGGCGGGCGGGGCGACGGGCGTCGTGGCGTCCACGCCCGGCTCGGCGCGGGTCTGCGGGCCCGGCCGCTCCCAGGCGGCCAGGGCGCGGCCGAGCAGCGCGCCGTCGTCGCGGCGGTCGCCGCGGGCGGGCCAGGCGGTGAAGTCGACCCGCGCGGTGTGCTGCCACCGGTCCGGCTCGACCCGGGTCAGGCGGGCCGGGTCGGCCGCGGTGCCGGACGGGGCGGGCGCGGGGCGGGCCGCAGGCGCGGCCGGGCCGGAGTCGGCCACCACGGCCGCCGTCGTGCTGAGTCCGAGCAGGCCGACCAGCAGCACGGCGCCCCACGTCCGGCGGCGGCGCAGCAGGTCGGTGGGCTGGACCCGCACCGCGCACGGGTCGAAGGCCGGCGGCTCCGGGTCCGCCCCGCCGGTCACACCGGCCGCCGCAGCGACGGCCTCCTCGGGGCGCTCGACCCCGGCCTGTCGCAGCGCCCTGGCCGCCTGCTCCGGCGTCAGCCCCTCCACCGCGCGCAGGGCGAAGGCCGCGCGGGCGGGGGCGTCGAGCGCCGCGAGCGCGTGGTCCAGCGCCGCGTCCTCCTCGCCGCCGTGCGGGGTGAACAGCCGCAGTCCCCAGGTCCGGGGAGCGGGCAGCCGCCGCGCGGGGTGCGGCCGCAGCGCTGCGCGCAGCACCCGCAGGCGCAGTGCGGCGTACACCGGGTCCTCGTCCGCCGCCGGCGGACCGGCCGGGCGGGTCCAGCGGGAGGGAAGGGCGCGCTGGACGGTCGCGTGCGCGGCCAGCACCCGGCTGTGCCGGTCCCGGTCGGCGGGCAGCGCGAGGTACGCCAGCCGGGCCAGCCTGCGGTAGTGGCGCACCAGCGCGGCCTCGGCCTGGGCCACCGGGCGCGCCGCGGCGCCCTGCGCCGGCGATGCCGCGCCCATCGTCCGTCCTGCCAACGGGCCCTCCCCGGATGCCGTGCGTGCTGTCGTGGTGGACGGTCCAACGAGTCGATCATGTGATGGTTGCGCCGTCCGGGTCGCCGGGTCGGTGCGTTGCTGGTTTCGGCGAGGCGGCGGGCGGGCGGCGGTTCGGCACGGTGTCGGATCCGCGTTCGGCGGGCGGGCCCAAGGTCCCGCCCGTTCAGCCCCTTGGCCCCTGGCGGCCCGTGCCGCCGGGCGCGATGCTGCCGGTACCGGCCGGGACGATCCGCGCCCGGCCGCAAGAGTGTCGTGGACGAGGTGAACCGGCGTGCGGCATGCCACCGTCGAATCAGTGATGACCAGCCCCGTGGTCCGGGTCGCGCCCGAGACCGGCTTCCGGGAGATCGTCGCGCTGCTGACCGAGTACGACATCACCGGGGTGCCGGTGGTGGACGCGGAGGGGCGGCCGCTCGGGATCGTCTCCGAGGCCGACCTGCTGCGCACGCTGGCCGCGCAGGAGGATCCGGGCGCGCTGCTGCCCGCCCCCGAGGCGGCGCCGGCCGGCCCGGGCGGTGCCGTGACCGCGGCCGACCTGATGACCGGGCAGCCGGTCTGCACGACGCCCGGGACCAGCGTGGTCGCGGCGGCCCGGCTGATGAGCCGGCACGGGCTGAAGCGGCTGCCGGTGTTGGACGAGGACGGACGGGTGGCCGGCATGGTCAGCCGCGGGGACCTGCTGCGGGTGTTCCTGCGCGAGGACGTGGTGATCCGGCGGGAGATCGTCGAGGAGGTGCTCGGCCGGATCGACGGGGTGAGCCCGGCGGAGATCGGCGTCGAGGTCGATCAGGGCCGGGTGGTGCTCAGCGGTACGGTGCCCGAGCCGTACCTGGTCCCGATCGTGCTCAACCTGTGCCGCTCGGTGGACGGCGTGGTCTCGGTCACCGACCGGCTCGGTGCGGGCGGGGCGGCCGCTCCGGTGGGCTGATCCGTCGATCCTGCGATCCGACCGCTGTGCGCCGCCTCGGCCCGGGCGGTTCGCTTCGCATACTGCGGAGCGTATCGGGTAACTCACCCTGTGTGCCCGGCGGGTCGAACTGTCGGGGCGCCGGAGCACAGGGGAGGCGGCCGTGGCGGTCGTGTTCGACGCGGACTTCACTTCGACCAGACAGTGGACTGCCGGGCGCACCAGTGCCTACCCCCGGATGGGGCCGACCAACCGGAGCGACCACAAGCTCGACTACCTCGGCCGCGGCTACTGCCCGGGCGGCGTGTTCAGCGCCACCCGGCGGCTCGTCGGCGGGCTCTGGACGTGCAACCTGCTCACCACCGAGGGCAGTCCGGACGGCTTCCAGGCCCGCACCGGCGACCAGCTGTCGGCACGCATCACGCTGCCCGCCGGGCTGGGTGCCTGGCCGGCCGTCTGGACCTGGCGGGACGGCGGCAACGAGGTCGACCTCTTCGAGTACCACCCCGACCACCCTGACCTGTTGGAGTTCTCCAACCACGTCCGGGGCGGGTACCGGTACTGGCACGGCGCCGGCTCGGGGATCGCGCCCGGGTCGACCTTCGACCTGCGGGTCGTGCTCGGCGCGAACTCGGTGGACTGGTACGTCGAGGACGAGCTGGTCTACGCGGACCTGCACGGGGTCGGTCCCGGCTGGCAGGCGTACCTGATCGTCAACCTGTCGGTCGCGGACGGCACGTACCACGACCGGCCGCCGCTGCAGGGGCCGGACCGGCTCAGCTGGGTCTGCCACAGCCTTCAGGTCGAGCGCTGAGCGTCCCGCCTCACGGGGCGAAGGTGGCGGTGACCGGGCCGCGCGGGCCGGAGCGCTGGAACCAGACCGTCCGGCGGTGCGCGCCGATGTGCGCGGGGTGGGCCACGTACAGGTCGTCGCGCGGGGCGCGTTCGTTGCCGGGGGCCAGGGCCGCGTCCACGGCGCGCGCGGCGATGGCGTGCAGCAGGGCGGTGGCGGTCGCTTCGGCCGCGGGCGGTGCGATGGCGAGCGCGGTGAGTTCGGCCCAGAGCGCGGTGGAGACGTAGCTGATCGGGGAGTGGCCGAGCGCGGGATGGGGGCGATGGTCCCCGTGGCGCCGCAGCACCCCGGCCGTGACGAGCTGCTCGGGCGAGCGGTCGTCGGCCGGTGGGTGGTGGTTCATGGGCGGCAACGCTACCCCGGTGGGCCGGGCGCTGAGCGCCGGAACGTTTTCTCAGGCTTTCTTCAGGGCGCTTCGGCCCGGTGCGGGCGCACGATGGTGGTGAGGCGCTGGTCACCTCGGCGGGCCCCGGCTGCGGGGCCGGAGGAGGAGGTCCCCATGAGGTACTGGCACGGACACGGCCACGTCCTGGGTGGCTGGGGCATCGGTGTGATGGCGGTCTTGACGCTGCTGGTCCTGCTGGTGCTGGTGCTCGCCGCCATCGCCCTGTTCCGGTACGTGTCGCGGTCGCGTCGACCGCTGCCGTACGGCCCGGCGGGTCCGGGTGCGGCGGGGCCGGGTTCGGGTTCGGCGGCTTCGGGTGCGGCGGGGCCGGGGTGGGGCGCACCGCACGGCGCGGTGGCCGGGCCGACGCCCGAGCAACTGCTCGCGGAGCGGTTCGCGCGTGGCGAGATCGACACCGAGGAGTACCGGCACAGGCTCGACACACTGCGCTCGGTGAACGGGCCGGGTGACGGCTGAGCCGGGGCGCACGCGGGCCCGCCACACGGTGGTGCGTGTGGCGGGCCCGTCTGCGGTGGCGGCCTGGCCGGCGTTTGCGCAGCCCGTTCGGCCTGCGCGGTCTACTCGGCGTGCGTGGCCTGCTGGGCCTATTCGACGACCAGCTCGACCGGGATGTTGCCGCGGGTGGCGCGCGAGTACGGGCAGACCTCGTGCGCCTGCTTGACCAGCTGCTCGCCGGTCCCGTCCGCGAGTGCCTCGGGCAGTTCGACGCGCAGCACGACGGCCAGGCCGAAGCCGGCGCCGTCCTTGCCGATCGACACCTCGGCGGTGACCGAGACCTCGCTGGTGTCGACCCGGGCCTGGCGGCCGACCAGGCCGAGGGCGCTGGCGAAGCAGGCCGCGTAGCCGGCCGCGAACAGCTGCTCGGGGTTGGTGCCCTGGCCGCTGCCGCCGAGCGCGGGCGGCATCGCGAGCGCGAGGTCCAGCTGCCCGTCGGAGCTGACGGCGCGGCCCTCCCGGCCGTTGGCGGTGGCGGCTGCGGTGTAGAGCGTGTCCATGGTCGGTTCCCTTCGTGTGTTCCGGCGGCCGCCCGGGCCGCCCTCTGGAGATAAGTAGAGCACGCAATTCAATTGCGCACAACTGAATGGCGTGAGGGTGATCGGTACCATGGAGCCATGACCACGCTCCCCGGCATGGCGGACGAGGAACTGCTCCGCCTCGACCAGCAGATCTGCTTCTCGCTGAACGCGGCCTCCCGCGCCTTCGGCGGCGTCTACCGGGTGCTGCTCCGCGACCTCGGGCTCACCTACCCCCAGTACCTCGTCCTGCTCGTGCTCTGGGAGGACGGCGACCTGCCCGTCAAGCGGATCGGCGAGCGCCTGCGGCTCGACTCCGGCACGCTCTCCCCGCTGCTCAAGCGGCTGGAGGCGGCCGGGTTGGTGCGGCGCGAGCGCAGTCCGGAGGACGAGCGGTCGGTCACCGTCAGCCTCACCGCCGAGGGCTCCGCCCTGCGCGAGCGGGCCGGCCAGGTGCCGCGCCGGCTGTTCGGCGCGACCGGGCTGCCGGTCGAGGACCTGGCCGCGCTGCGCGTACTGCTGGAGCGGGTGACCGCCGCGCTGGACTCGGCGGTGGTGGAGCCGGCGCCGTAGTCGCGGCATCCGCCCTGTCAAGTCGGGCGGTCCGCAGCCTGTGACGTGGGTCACGTGCGTCTGGGTCCCGGGCTCCTGTCGGGGCCGAACCGGCAGGTCAGCGCCGGTTTTCGAAAGTGAACGGAAACGGTCGCCAATTGTCCGCCTGATCCGGTCAACAACCCGGGCCGCCCGGACGGTTACACCACGAGCCCCCAGGGGCCGTCGGCGTGCCACCCGGTGGGCCGGCCAGCTGACCCACGAAAGGGGGGCGCGTGTGCTGAACACCCCCGGGCCGGGCGAGAAGCGGGACCTGCGGGCGGACCCGCTCGGCGCGCTGCCGGCCGACTTCGAGGCCTTCTTCACCCGCGAGCACCCGGGCTACCTCCGGTACGCCCAGCAGCGCCTGCGACATCGCGAGGACGCGCAGGACGCCGTCCAGAACGCGGGCGCCACGCTCTACAAGAACTGGCGCCGCGCCCTGGCCAGCGCCGACCCGCAGGCCTTCGCCTTCAAGATCGTCAAGGATGCGGTGGTGGACCTCCTGCGCGAGCGCCGCCGTGCCGAACGCAAACGGCTGCGCGTCATCGCGCAGCGTCGGCCAGACACCAGCCAGGACGAACTGGACCAGCTCGCCGAACTCGACGCGCTGGACTGGGCGATGGAGGAACTCGCACGCGCCGCCCCGGTCCAGGCCGACGTCGTCCGGCTGCGCCAGGCGGGCCTGTCCTACCCGGACATCGGCCGCAGCCTCGGCATCGCGCACACCACCGCCCGCACCTACTACAGCCTCGGGCGGCGCCACCTGGAGTACCTGCTGGAGCAGCCGGACGACGGGCAGGCGCCGTGAAGGTCACCGAACTGCTGCGGGCGGACGCCGCCCTGCTGGAACGCGAGTTCCGCGACCACGACCCGGCCGCCTTCACCCGTCGGCTGGCCGAGCGGCTCGCCGCCGCCCGCCGGCCCGCGCCACCCGCCCGCGAACGCCCGGCCCGCCCGCCCGCGAACGCCCGGCCGCCGCACGCATTCGGCGAGCCCCCGTGGGCCGGCGGCCGGACCGAGCTCCGCCGCGACCTGCGGCACCTGTGCGCCACCGTGGCGGGCGCGGTGGACCCGGCCGAACTGGCTCTGGACCTCGAACTCGCCGAGAAGACGGCCTTCCGCACCCTCGGCTGCCTGCTCTACGGGATGGGCCGCACCGCCGACGGCGTCTTCTGGTGGCGGATCGCGACGCAGTACGGCGACCAGCTGGCCGTGCACTGCCTGGCCGTCCACTACGCGGCCGAGGGCGAGACCCGGGACGCGGCCCGCTGGGCCGCCCAGGCCGAGGACCTCAGCGCCCCCGGTCACCTGCCCGCCCTGGCCCCGGACGCCGGGCCGGGCGGCGCCGCGCAACTGGCGCGGGAACTGGCCGAGCGCTACGACGGCGAGATCCTGCTGACGCTCAGGGACGTGCTGGCGGTGCGCCCGGGGGCGGACGGCGGACGGCTGGGCCTGCGGTCGGTGCGGGGGAGAGGGGTGGTGCGCATCCGGTGAGCCGGGCGGTGGGGCGGTGGGGCGCTGGTGGGTGGAGGGCGGTGGTGGTGGCAGCGGGGCGGCCGCCGCCCGCGGGCTCACGCGAGCCCCGTGATGGCGTCGCCGACGTACTCGGCCCCGATCACGGCCAGCACGGTGGTCGTGATCGCCGTGCTGTGGGTGGCCAGCCAGGCCTTCCACTCCCCGAGGGTCCGCGCCGAGCGGTCCCCGCGGAGCAGGTGGACCGCGAGCGGAAGCAGCGTGCACAGCGAACCGATCAGCACCATCAGTGCGGCGGCCACCACCGTGCCCCCGACCCCGGCCGTACTGGCGGCGATCGAGGCCGCGCCGCCGACGGCCAGTGCCAGGTTCTTCGGGCCGGTCGTGACCAGGGCCACCGCGAGACCGGCCGACCGGCCCGCGCTGAAGCGGCCCACCTCCCGCATCCACCTCGGCGGCGCGGTGACGTGCCCCGCGCGGGGCCGGTCGCGCCACTGCTTCCCGGTCATCAGGACGAACAGGACGCCCAGCGCGAGCTCCAGCCAGTACGACCAGGTCGGCCGGCCGCCACCCGAACCCAGTGCGCTGCCCGCCGCCACCACGACCGCCACCACCGCCGCCAGGCCGACCGCCCAGCCGGCCGCGAAGGCGAGCGCGATGGTCCGCCCGCGCGGTGCGGCCAGCATCAGGACCACCGCGACCAGCGCCGGCGGGCTGATCGCGAGGCCCACCGCCGACGCCAGCATCGAACCGACCGCCTCGCCCATCCCGCTCCCGCCTCCTCGCCGTCGCCCGGCGCAGCCGCTGTCAGCGCCCGTCCGGCGCAGCCGCGGTTCGGGCCCGTGCCGTGAAACCGCTGCCCCGGGGCGTCCGGTGAAGCCGCTGCCCCGGGCCTGCTCCGCCGGGCACACGTCTGCCCCATTCAGCTACGCCCGGGGCCGCCGTGCACGGCCGGGACCGCTGTGCGGGTGAGGTCCGGGGGCGCTCAGGCCCGGAACGGCCGTCGTTCGACCGGAACCGCCGAGGGCCGCCGCACCAGGCGCTATAACAAAAAAGACACAGCAGACGACAAAGCAAA
>NZ_JBHWIR010000118.1:0-24779 GCF_042731835.1 Kitasatospora sp. NPDC059817
CTCACGACCCCCTCCAGCTCCCCGCCCGCCGGGCGCCGGGGGGGGGGGGGGGGGCGGGCCGGGGGGGGGCCCGCCGCCGCGCGCCCCCCCCCCCCCCCCCCGCCGGAGGTGCCGCCGCCGGTCGCGGTGACCGTGACGATGGCGTTGACCTCGCGGGCGCCGTCGGCAAGGTACTCGTTCTGGAAGATCTCCACGTCGAACCTGGGCAGGTTCGGCTTCGCCAGTGTTGCCATGGGCCGGTGGCTCCCGTCGGAAGGGTCGTCGGTACGGATCGGGCGGTGGGGGCCGGCCGCGTCGGGGGCGGGCCGGCGGACCGGGTGGCCGCCGGGGTCGGCCCCGGGCGGGCGGCGTCCGGTCAGGCCGTCGGCGGGTGCGGCGGCTGCGGGGGGACGGCGGGTGCGGTCGGCGGTGCGGCGGGCGGTGCGGGCGGTGCCGGCGGGGCGGTGGGGGGCAGCGGGGCGGCGGGGGAGCCGATCACCGGGAGGTCCGGCAGGGTCGGCTCGTAGTCCTCGTCCTCCTCGGCGGCCCTCCTGGCACCCGCCGCGGTGATCAGCGGCAGGTCGAGCGCGGTGGCGGTCCGGGGGTCGTCCTCGTCCTCGCCCTGGTCCTCGGCACCGGCACCGGCGCCCGCGGCCGGCGGGTCGATCGGCAGGACGGCGACGGTGATGTTGTCGTGGCCGCCGGCGGCGACCGCGAACTTCACCAGGGTCTGCGCCGCCGCGAGCGGTTCGGTGCGGGCGTCCGGCCGGACGTAGTACGCCAGGTCGGTGGCGGCCTCGGCGTAGTTCCACAGTCCGTCGGTGCAGATCAGCAGCACCCCGGGGACGTGCGGCGTGAAGTCGAGGGTGTGCGGGACGACCTCCTCGGCGTCGGCGCCGAGCCACCCGGTGATCGCGTGGGCGCGCGGGTCGGCGTACGCCTCGGCCTCGCTCATCAGCCCGGCCTCGACCATCCGGGCCGCCCAGGAGTCGTCCTGGGTGAGCCGGAAGGGCTCGGCGCCGGCGCGGTCGTCCGGGATCCAGTAGGCGCGGGTGTCGCCGACCCAGCCGATGGTGATCCGGCCGCCGGAGGCTATGGCGCTGACGTAGGTGCAGGCGGGTGCGTTGACGTCGGGCCGGGTGGGCCCGGGGCCGGCCTGGGCGAGGTCGGCGACGGCCCCGGCGGCGTCGGCGATGGCCTGGCGCATGGCGGCGGTGGGTTCGCGGCCCGCCTCCAGGGCGCTCAGCAGCGACTCGGAGGCGGCGTCGACGGCGGTCTCGGAGGCCTCGTCCGGCCGGTCGGAGGAGGAGACGCCGTCGCAGACCACGGCGACCACGACGGGCTCGCCGCCGGGCAGCGAGGTGGCGGCGATGGTGAAGGAGTCCTCGTTGCGGTGGTGGCGCAGGCCGCGGTCGCTGACCCCGGCGACGCCCGCGAGGGACTTCTCCATGTGGTCGCGCGGGCGCGGCTGGGCGCCGCCGCAGGCCTCGCAGTAGCCGTCCGCGGTGACCTGCGGCAGCCCGCAGTGCGCGCAGACCGGCCCGTGCTGGGGCGGGGCGCCCTCGGCCCGGGCGGCGGCCCAGTTCGCGGGCATCGCGCCCGGGGCGGCCCGGCCGTCCCGGCTGGCGCCGCAGGCGCCGCAGTAGGCGTCCTCCGGCTCCAGCGGTTCGGAACAGCTCGGGCACACGGTCTGCTGCGGCATCGGCTACACCCACGTCCTGGGGCGGGCGCGGTTGGCCCGCTCCACCATTTCGATCCTGGTCTCGGCCCGGTCGGCCAACCGGGCGAGTACCCGGTAGGACTGTTCCAGGGCGAAGCGCAGTTCCCGCTCCACCGCAGGTCGTCCCAGGACCGTGGTGCCGCCGCCCTGCTGGGCGCCGGTCGAGCCCGCGGTGACCCAGCCGAGGGCGGCGCCGAGCAGTTCGACGGCCAGTTCCTCGCGGCGGCGGTCGTCCAGGCGCAGCGCGGTCAGCTGGTCGGAGCTGGCGCCGAGGTCGGCGGCGAGCGGGTCGGTGGCGGGCCGTTCGCGCAGCCGGGCGCGGACGGCCGCGATCCGGGCGGCGGTGTACTGGTTGGAGGTGGCCGGGACGGACTCCAGGACGCGGACGGCGCCGGGCCGGTCGTCCTCGGCGAGCCGGACCCGGGCGAGCCCGAAGGCGGCGCTGAGGTAGGCCGGGTCGGTGGTCCAGACGAGTCGGTAGAACTCGGCGGCGTCGCCGCCGTCGCCGAGGAGTTCGGCGCAGATGGCGAGGGCCAGCTTGGGGGCGGCCTCGCCGGGGAAGGCGTCGTAGACCGCGTCGAAGGCCTCGGCGGCGGCGCGCAGCCCGGCCTCGTCGGGCGAAGCCGGGCCGTCCGGGCCGCCCGCGGCGCCGACCAGGGCGACCGAGCTGCCAGGGCTGTCCGGCCCGTCCGGTCCGTCCGGCCCGTGCACGGCGCCGACCAGGGCGACCAGGCCGCGGTACCAGACGACCCGCCAGTCGTCCGGGTACTCCCGCTCCAGGGCGTCGAGGGCCTCCTCGGCGGCGGCGCGGTGGCCGAGTTCGAGGTGGGCGCGCAGTTCGCGCAGCCGCCGTTCGATGGAGAGGGCGGGCGCGCCGGCCAGGGCGGCGAGCGCCTCCTCGGGGTCGGTGGCGAGCAGGGTGGCGAGGAAGCCGGCGTTGGGGTCGCCGGGGTCGACGCGCGGGACGGGCAGTGCGAGGGCGGCGGCGGCCGGGTCGAGGGCGGTCACCAGGAGCTGTCCGGGCTGCTCGGTGGGCATGACCAACTCGGTGTCCACGACGCGTAGTTCGGGCCCGAAGAGGGTGGACAGGGCGGGCCGGGCCCGGCCGTCCTGGAGGGCGAGTATCTCGCGCAGCACGCCGGTGAGCTGGTCGGCCATCTCGTCGGCGGAGGAGAACCGGCGGGCCGGGTCCGGGTCGGTGGCGCGGACCAGGAAGCGGTAGTACGACTCGTAGCGGGCGAAGA
Organism: Kitasatospora sp. NPDC059817; assembly: GCF_042731835.1. Classification (NCBI taxonomy): domain Bacteria; kingdom Bacillati; phylum Actinomycetota; class Actinomycetes; order Kitasatosporales; family Streptomycetaceae; genus Kitasatospora; species Kitasatospora sp. NPDC059817. The sequence continues at coordinate 2,944 of NZ_JBHWIR010000118.1, forward strand.
CCTCGACGTCCTCGGGGCCGGGCAGGGTGTCCCGGTAGGTGGTGCTGTAGCCCTGGAAGTCGAAGGTGAGCACCGCGAGGGTGCGGGCCACGGTGTAGAGGTCGGAGGCGGGGGAGGGGCCGTGGGTGGCGATCTCGGGGGCCTGGTAGCCGACGGTGCCGTAGATCGGGCCGTCGTGGTCGAGGCGGCAGACGGCGCCCATGTCGATGATCTTGAGCGCGTCGCCGCTCTGGATCACGTTGTCGATCTTGAAGTCGCAGTAGATCAGGCCCCGGCTGTGCAGGTACCCGAGTGCGGGCAGTGCCTCCAGCGCGTACGCGATCGCCTGCTCGACGGGCAGCGGCTCGCGCCGGCCGTCCGGGGTGCGGCGGTCGTTGGCGATGTCCTTGAGCGACTTGCCGCCGACGTACTCCATCACGATGTAGCCGTCGGTGGAGCCGGAGCCCAGGTCCAGGTGCTCGGCGAAGTTGATGATCCGGACGATGTTCGGGTGGTCCACCTCGGCCAGGAAGCGGCGCTCGGCGACGGCCACGGCGAGCGCGTCCTCGTCCCCGGTGTCCAGCAGGCCCTTCAGGACCACCCACTTGTCGTTGACCCGCCGGTCGATCGCCAGGTAGATCCAGCCGAGGCCGCCGTGCGCCAGGCAGCCCACCACCTCGTACTGCCCGCCGACCAGGTCGCCGCGGCGCAGCTTGGGCGTGAACGAGTACGGCGTGCCGCACTTGGTGCAGAAGCCGTCCGGCCGGCCCGGCCGGCCGTTCTTCTCCCGGCCCACCGGGGTCTCGCACTTGGAGCAGAACCGCTTGCGCTCCGGGACCTCCGGGTTCTCCAGCACCGCCAGCGACGGGTCGGCCGTCTCGACGGTCGGCACCGTCACCAGGCCGGCGCCCAGCCGGTTGCGGGTGCCCGCGCTGACGCTGCCGCGGGTGCTGCGCACCGAGACCGAGCGGCTGCTGCCGGTGCGGGTCGAGCGGTGCGAGCGGGAGCGGCCGGACATCGAGCGGGCCGAGCCGGTGCGGGTCGAGCGGATCGAGCCGCTGCGCGCCGAGTCGGTGGAGACCCGGGAGGACGGGACGTAGGGCTGGGTGACGCCGGTGTCGCCGCCGGGCGGGGTGAGGCCGCACTCGTCGCAGTAGCCGTCGGTGTCGATGGCGCCTGAACAGTCCCGGGGGCAGGGCGCGCCGGGGCCGGCGGCCGGCGGGGCGCCGGTGGCCGCCGTCGAAGCTGCCACGGTGCCGCCGCCCGCCGGGGCGAGCCCGCACTCGTCGCAGTAGCCGTCCGCGTCGATCCTGCCGTTGCCGGAGCACTCCGGCCGTACGCACGTCCCGCCCATCAACCTCAGCCCCCCTGGACCTGTCCGTCGACCGGCGTCTGGCCGGTCGTCTCCTGTGCGGCCTCGGCCTGCGCCGGCCGCAGCGACTGCTGGAAGCGGGCCACCGCGGCGGCCGCCGCCCGCAGGTCGCAGGGCGCGCTCCACAGCAGCCAGCGCGCCTTCTCGTAGCGCTCGATCACTTCCGGGTCCTCGGAGACCCGCAGCCGGGCGGCCATCGCCTTGTAGGCGTCCAGCCGGCCGCGCAGTTCGGCGCGGACGGCCAGCGGCTGGGTCACCTCGGTGAGCGACTGCCGGGCCCGGGCCAGCTCCTTGGCGGCGGCGTCCTCCAGCGTGTCCAGCAGCGGCGCCAGCCGGCCCCACTGCCCGCCCTGGCGCAACTCCAGTGCCGTCACGATCCGTTCGCGCAGCGCCGAGGCCGGCCCGGGCACCGCCGGGACGTCGCTGGAGGCTATCTTCGCCAGCACCTCGCCGCGCGCCCGGCGGGCCTCGGCCAGGGTGGCGTCGGCCCGCTGGAGCAGGTCGCCGACGCCCTGGAGGCGCTCCTCGGCGTCGTCGCGCAGCCGCAGGAGGTTCTCCAGTTCCACCCGGACGCCGTCCAGCGCCCGCCCGGCCCGGTCGAACCGCTCGGTGTCCACCACCCCGGCGGGGGTGGCGAAGGCGCCGCCCTCCGGCACGGTGCCGCGCTGGGCGGGCACCCGGGCCGGGCGCCACAGCGCCAGCGGGTCCTCGCGCACCTCGGCGCGCAGCCCGGTGAGGTCGGCGTCCAGCCCGGCCAGGTCGTCGGCGAGCGGGTGGCCGCCGGCCCGCACGCCGAGCGAGGCGGCGAGGTTGCCCACCCGGTGGAGTTCGGCCAGCAGCAGGTCGATCCGGGCCGGCAGCGCCGACCAGACCGCGTCGGCGGCGCTGACCACCTCCAGCACGGTGGCGTACCAGGAGTTCATCCGGGTCATCAGCGCGTCCAGGCTGATCCGCTCGACCAGCCGGGCGGGCGCGCCGAGCAGTTGCGGGCCGTCCGGCAGCGCGCCGCCGGGGACGGTCACCGCGTCGCCGGTGAGCAGTTCGCTCAGCTCGGCGAGTTCGGGCGCGCCGGGCTTGGCCTTGCGGGCCCGTACCGCGCGCGCCGAGGCCAGTGCCTCCGCGTAGCGGTCGAACAGGGCCCAGAGCAGTGGCAGGCCCTTCCCGGCGACGGACCAGCGCTCCAGCGTGCGTCCGGTCAGTTCGGCGCCGTCGAGCAGCCGCAGGCCCGGATGGTCCTGGAGGGCGAGCAGCGCCGACTCGACCGCGTCCCGCTCCGCGCCGAGGCGCGCCAGCGCGCGGTCCACCTCCTCCCGGTTCAGTACCGGGCCAGCCGAAGCCGCCAACGCCGTGTCCTTCCTTCCTCGCGTGCGATCCCGACGTACCTGACGTGCGATCCCACGACAACCCCCGTGCCCACCACCGGTCTCCCCGTGGTGATCGTCCCGAACCCTAGCCGGTGGCCGTTCGGGCGGAGCGGGCGGTGGGCGTCAAGACCGCGTCAACGGCCTGCTGACGCGCGTGCGCCGCCCGGTGCGTCAGCGGGCCGGCCAGTACAGGCCGGGGTCCTTGGAGTTCTCGGGCAGGTAGGGCTGGACCCACCGCTCGAACGACTTCTGCCAGCCCTTGTCCTTGTCCGTGTAGTAGTCGGAGATCACCTGGTTGACCCGGGCGGTGAGGTCGGTGCTGTTCTGGCGCATCGCGACACCGATCGTCTCCGGCTGTTCGAAGCCGTCCACCACCTTCACCGTCTGGTCCTGCGCGGCCTGGCCGACCGCCAGTTCGTCGTCGGTCATGGTGGCGTCGACCTTGCCGAGCTGCATGCGGACCAGGCAGTCGAGCTGGTTGGTCACCAGGACGAGCTGCTTGGCGCTCTTCTTCGCGTTCAGCACGTCCTTGGCGACCGAGCCGTCCGCGGCGCAGACCGTCCTGCCGCCGATCGCCTCGTCGAGGTTCTTGGCGGTGGACGACCGGGGCACCAGGACCCGTTGCTTGATGTTGAAGTACGACCGGGAGAAGGCGACCTTCTTCAGGTTGGCGCAGCTGATCGTCATGGTGCGGACGATCAGGTCAACCTGGTTGCCCGTGAGGGCGTCGACCCGGCCGGCGGTCGACACCGGCTTGAGCACCACCTTGGCCGGGTCGCCCATGACGGCCGCGCCGATCGCCCTCGCGAGGTCGATGTCGAAGCCTTCGAGCTCACCGGTGTTCGGGTTGCGGGCGCCCCAGCGGTAGCTGTTCTGGTCCACGCCGATGATCAGGGTGCCCTTGGCCTTGATGGCCTTCACCGCCGTGCCGTCCACGGTGCTCGGCGGCACGGTGCTGGTCAGGTCGCAGGACTCGGCCTCTTCCTGCCCGGCCTGTTCCTGCCCGGTCGACCGGACGGCCTGCGGTGCGCCCGTGGCGGCCGCGGGCACGGCGCCGGACGGCCCGCCCCCGCCGAGCACGGCCGCACCGGCGGCCAGCAGCGCCAGCGCGGCGGCCGGCCTGGTGCCTGCGGTTCTCCTGCGCATGTGTCCGTTCCCCCCTCTACCGGTACTCGGCCAGTCGACGGCCCAGGCCGCGCAGCGCGGCGGCCGCGGCCACCACGCCGAGCAGCGCGGCCGCGAGGGCGGCGAGCCGGAGGTCGCCCTCGGTGCCCTTGGCGGAGCGCTCGAAGTGGTCCTGCTCGGTGGTGGCGGCCTGGTCGAGCGCCCGGTCGGTGGCCTTGAAGGCGCCGTCCGCGGTGTTCGCCTCGGCGGCCGGGTCCGCCGTCACGGTCGCCTGCAGCGCGCCCTGGTAGTCGGCCTGCTGGGTCTCCAGGGTGTGCGCCGCGTCGTGCCGGGTGCGCCACGTCTCGTACTGCCGGTCGGCCTCGCCGATCTGCTGCCGGGCGTCTGCGGGGGCCAGGTCGAGGGCCTGGCGCAGCGAGCCGGAGTGCTGCTCCATCGGGACGTTCGCCGGCTCGCCCCCGGCGAGCTGCTGGGTGATCGCCTTCCACTGGTCCGCGTACGCGGTGGTGGAGCCGCGGGCGACGAGGTTCAGGTTCTCCGCCAGCCGGGCGGAAAGCACCTGCACCCGGGCGGTGTTGAGCGCCCGCAGCGGCTGCGCGCCCTGCTTCCAGCTCTGCTGGAGCGCGGCGTTGGTGGTCAGGCCGGTGACGGCCAGCCAGAGCGCCCCGGCCAGGACGGCGGCGGTGGCCCCGAGCAGGCCGGGGTTGAACACCCGGTTGGTGCGGCGGAACAGCGTCAGCTGCACCCAGACCAGCGCGCCGAGGGTGAGCACCCCCAGGCCGTACGCGGCCCACGGGCTGGACTTCGCCTCGGCGTAGTCCTTGTCCAGCTCGTCGTTCTCGATGGCGGTCAGCTCGGCGGCGCGCGGCAGCAGGGTGCCCTGCATCTGCTCGGAGGCGTACCGCAGGTAGGCGCCGCCGAGCGGCAGGCCCAGCCGGTTGTTCGCCCGCGCGGTCTCCACCAGGCCGGCGTAGACGGGGAGTTGCTTGTTCAGCTCGGTGAGCTTCTGGTAGGCGGGGGAGCCGACGGTGGTCTGCGCGGCGGCCTTGGTGATCAGGTCGGTGGCCGCGGCCAGATCGCCCTCGTAGTCGCCGCGGACGGCCTTCGTCTCCGCCCCGGCGAGCAGGAAGCCGGTGGCCGCGGTGGTGTCGGCGCGGGCCAGCAGGCGGTGGATGTCGGCCGCGTCCTTGCTCAGCGGCTGGCTGTGCTGGACCACCCGGTTGGCGGCCTCCGCCTTGGTCTCCAACTGCCAGGCGGTCAGCGCGCCGAAGGCCACCGTCAGCACCGCGAGCACAGCCCCGGCCAGCCGCAGCCGGCCCGGCGCCGTCCGGGTGGCGTTCGCCAGCCGGGCCCGCAGACCGGACAGGCCGCGCGGCGCGGGCCCGGCCGGCGGCCGCCGGGCGGGCGCGGCGCCGGGTCTGGACGCCGGGACGCCCCGGACACCCGACACGGCCGGTGCCGTGCCCGGCGGGCCGCTCGGCCGTGCCGGGACCACGGCGCCCGGTGCGCCGTTACCTACTGGTGTTGCCACCCGCCTCATCCTCCCCAGGGGTCGGGCCCGCTGTCCGGGGCCCGGCCGATGCCAGCAGTATGGCCGTGACTCCCCCTGGCCACACCCGAATTGCGCCGATCTTGAGCTTGCCCTGCACGCGCGGCGCACGCCTCCCGCACGCCCCCGGGGCCCCGCTGCCCGGCGGCCGGCGGTGAACCGTCCGACGCGGGATGCACCCTATGCGGTTCCTCCGACAAGCCGGAGCGGCGAGGTCCGGTTGCGGCGGCGGCACGCGGCGAGTCGAGGACGGACCCCGGGGCCGGCTGCGGGGGGCGATCCCGCCGTGACGCCACCGTTCCCGGCGCGGTCGGTGCACCTGGTTTCGGCGGACACCCTCCGTACGATGGGCAGCATGCGCCTGCTTGGAACGATCACGCCCGACCGCCCGCTGCTCGTCGTCGCCGTGCGCGAGGAAGCCGCCCACCTCGACGACCGGCTGCCCGTCCTGCTCACCGGAATAGGGAAGATCAACGCCACCGCCGCGCTGGCCACCGTCCTCGCCCAGGGCGAGAAGCCGTCCGAGGTGATCAACCTCGGCACGGCCGGCGCGCTGCGCCCCGGCTGGGAGGGCACCCACCACGTCGTCCAGGTCATCCAGCACGACCTCGACACCCCGGCCCTGCTGGCGCTCACCGGCCGCAGCTACGGCGCCCCGCTGGTGGTCGGCAAGGGCGACGGCCCGGTGCTGGCCACCGGCGACCTCTTCGTCTCCGACCCGGCGGCCCGCGACCGGCTCGCCGAGCACGCCGACCTGGTCGACATGGAGGGCTACGCCGTCGCCGCCGTCGCCCACCGCTTCGGGGTGCCGGTGCGCCTGGTCAAGCACGTCAGCGACGAGGCCGGCGAGGGCGCGAGCCACACCTGGCGCGAGTCGGTCGACGCGTGCGCCCGCCACCTCGCCGACTGGGTCGTCGCACAGGGCTGGTGACGGCGCGTCCCGAGGACGCGCGGCGCCGACCGGCGCGGGCGGGTGAGAGGGCGGCCGGCCTCCCTCTCGCCCGCCGCGTTCAGTCGCGGAACGCCGAGAGGTCCAGCGCCGCCAGCCGCTCCGGATCGGTGAGCACCTCGATCGCCGCGATCGCGCCGTCCACCACGGTGAACGCCATGACCGACAGCGGTCGGCCGCCCTCGCCGATCGCCACCGCGCCCGCGGCGCCGTTGACCAGCGCCGGGCGGGCGAACGGCGACAGCCCGCCCCACAGCACCGGCTGGTCGGCCACCGCGGCCGCGCCCGTCAGCACCACCGGGTGCCGGGCCCGCACCGCGCCGCCGTCCGAGCGCAGCACCACGCCCGGGGCGAGCACGGCCACCAGCGCGCCCAGGTCGCCGGCGCGGGCGGCCGCGAAGAAGGCGTCCACGGCAACCCGCTGACGGCCCGGGTCCGGGTCGGGCGCCGGCGCCTGGTCCTGAACCCGGCGGCGGGCCCGGTCGGCCAGCTGGCGGGTCGCGGCCGCCGTCCGCTCGATCAGCGGGGCGATCTCGGCGAACGGCACCGCGAACAGGTCGTGCAGCACGAAGGCGATCCGCTCGGCCGGGGCCAGCGACTCCAGCACCACCATCAGCGCCAGGCCCACCGAGTCCCCGAGCAGCACCTCCTGCCCGGGGTCGGTCACCCCCTCGCGCCGCAGCAGCGGGTCCGGGATGCGCGCCGGGCCCGGCTCACCCGCCTCGGCCTCCGGCGGCTCCTCGCGGCGCAGCTCCCGGCCGCGCAGCAGGTTGAGGCAGACCCGCGAGACCACCGTGGTCAGCCAGCCGGGGAGGTTCTGCACGTCGGAGGTGTCGGTGCGGTCGTAGCGCAGCCAGGCCTCGTGGACGGCGTCCTCGGCCTCGCTCACCGAGCCGAGCATCCGGTACGCCACGGCCCGCAGCCGGGGCCGCTGCGCCTCGAACAGTGCGGCCCGCTCGTCCGGAGGTAATTTCTCGTCCACCGTGTCACATTCCTTCGCCGCTGGGGGTCAGAGCAACAGGAGCCACCCAACAACGGCTGCGCCGTAGAGATCAACTCCTTACCCGGGGCGAGTCGGAGACGACGGGTGGCGAACACCCCCGAGCGGCCGGCGGGGTGGGTGTCACCAGGGCGTCCTAGTCTGGCGGCCATGCCGACGACCCCGCTGCTCGACGCGATCCGCGCCAACCCCGCCGCCCTCGACTACCTGGCCTGGCCGGGCGACCTCAGCCTCGACCACTACCCGCACGTCGAGGAGGTGGTGCTCGCCTCCGGGGAGGCCCTGGAGCCGGTGGCCAAGGACGGCGCGGGCGGCACCTTCTTCCTGTGCGGGGAGGGCGGCGAGGAGCGTCCCGTCCTGTACGCCGACTCGGAGGGCGGCGCGGCGGTGCTGGCCGTCGGGCTGCCGGAGCTGGTCCGGCTGCTGCTGGCGGTGCCGTGGTGGCGGGACTGCCCGCGGCTGACGGTGGAGGAGAGCGCGGAGGCCGCCGACGAGTACCTGGAGGACGAGCCCGGCCTGTACGCGGAGCGGGACGCGGCCGCCGCCGCGCTCGGCCTCGAAGTCCCGGGCGTGGCTGCGGCGTTGGCCCGGCTGCGGGAGGTCGCGCTCGGTCTCGGGCCCGCGTACGTGCTGCTCAACGCCGAGGAGGGCGGCGCCTACGAGCCGCTGTTCCAGGCCTGAGCGGGTGGTCGAGTGGTTGGTCGTGCGGGTGGTCGTGCGGCCTGGCGGCATCAGCTCTCCGGCCCCGGGCATACATGAGGGGTTGTCCGGCCTCGGGTCGTGACGGCGGGAGACCGGCCCCGGATCCGACCGGGGGCGGCGCGAGGGAAGAGGCGATCGTGGGCGAACTGGACGGCAGGACGGCGCTGGTGACGGGGGGCTCGCGCGGGATCGGGCGGGCGGTGGCGCAGCGGCTCGCCGCCGACGGGGCGCTGGTCGCGGTCCACTACGGCGGCAACGAGGCGGCCGCCGCGGAGACCGTGAAGCTGATCGCCAAGGCCGGCGGCCGGGCGTTCGCGGTGCGGGCCCGGTTCGGCGAGAGCGGTGCGCTGGACCAGCTGTTCGAGGGCCTCGCCGCCGGGCTGGCGGAGCACGGCGAGCAGGGTGGGGACGGCGAGGTCGGTGGGGACGGCGGGGCCGGCCTGGACATCCTGGTCAACAACGCGGGCATCCACCTGGCCGGGTCGATCGGGCAGCTCACGGAGGAGGAGTTCGACCGGTTGATGGCGATCAACGTGCGCACGCCGATCTTCGTGATCCAGCGGGCGATTCCGCTGCTGCGGGACGGAGGCCGGATCGTCAACGTGGCCTCGGCGGCCGCCCGGATCGGCTCCCCGGTCCAGATCGGCTACACCGTCAGCAAGACGGCGCTGGTGGCCCTCGCCGCTCCGCTCGCCAACGAGCTCGGCCGACGCGGGATCACCGTGAACACCGTCAACCCCGGGGTGATCCTCACCGACATGACGTCCCAGTGGACGGGTGTCCCCGAGGCGATGGCCGGGCTCGAATCGATCACCGCACTCGGCCGGATCGGCCGGCCGGAGGACGTCGCGGACGTGGTGGGCTTCCTGGCGGGCCCGCAGGGCCGCTGGGTGACCGGCCAGACCATCGACGCCTCCGGCGGCACCTACCTCGGCCCGATCCCGCCCGCGTGACCTGAGTAGGACCGACTCGGCCGGACAGGGCCGAGTGCCGAGAAGCCGACGGGGTGGCAGCCCTCAGCGCCGCCACCCCGTCGGCTTCTCGGCATTGAAGGTGGGGTTCATTGAGCCAAACCCCACCTTGGAGTGATGTTTTGAGATGGCGTCAGATCTCCGAAGGCGGCTGGAGGGCCAGGCCGATGGCGGACGCCCCGCGGAACGCGGGATTCCCCTAACTGGCCTGTCGATCAAGGGTGGTTCTGACCCCGAGAGCGTGTGCTTTTTGGACGTTCGCCGGACTCCGGGCATGCTCCGTGGCGGGTGTGGACAGACGTGTCGGGAGCGTTCTGGCGTCATCGGGGTAACAATCGAGTGAACCGGGGATTCGACACGTGGCAGAGGTCCGCACCGCTGAGGTTCAGACAGGGAGTTTCACGGAGGACGGTTTCCTGGTGCTGCCGGGCTTCCTCCCGGCCGGTCTCGTGGACCGCCTCGTTCCGGAGGTGGACAGATGGGTGGAGGAAGGGTGGCGTCAGCGGTCCATAGAGGCCAGTCTGCGTCCGGGGGCGCGAGCACCGGAGGTGATCGAACTGGACCTGCCGGCGCACGGTGAGCTCGCGGTGCTGCCGGCACTGCTGGACCTGCTCGGCCGCCCCGAGCTGCTCGGGCCGTCCTTCGTCTTCCACCACCTGCACAGCGACCGGCGGCCGGCCGGGGGAGCGGGCAAGAGCTGGCACCACGACTACGAGCAACGGCCCCAGCGCGACCGCCGCCTCCCCATGATCCACGCCCTGCACTACATCGGCGGGCTCCAGCCGGAGCTGGGCGGTCTGGCCGTCCTGCCCGGCTCGCACCGGGAGGTGGCCGAGAAGGGCGCCCGGAGCCACCTGGGAACGGGTGTGCTGCCGGGGGAGACGGTCATCGACGAACTGCCGCCCGGGTCCACCGTCGTGCTCCATTCGGCGCTCTTCCACACGCGTAGGTCCGCCCCCGGGGCGGATCCGGGTACGGGGCCCCGCTACATGATCGACGGCTCGTACTGTCGTACCGGCACGCGGTGGCCCCCGGTCAAGCCGTACTGGCGGCAGGTGCTGGCGGTGGGGCGTGCCCGCGGCCTGGACGCGGGGTGGCCGGAGCTCTTCGCCGAGCGGCACTTCGGCGAGCACGAAGGAACGGAGAGGTCCGGCGGATGAGGATTCTGGAAGCGGTGCGATTCGACACGGTCATGCGCCGTTTCGCCCGTGAACACCCCTTCGACGGGGCTGACGAGGCCAACTCCAACGATGAGGCCGAGGGGCACATCCGCAATGCCCAGCTCGGGTCGGGCGGCCGTTGGCATCGCGTGCTGCTGGAGGGGCCCGAGGTACGCGGGGTGGTGCTCCCCTGGCACCTGGGCGAGGACGGTGCGGCCGAGCTCATCCCCAGGACCGGGCTGAGCGTGGCCGCGACGTCCGACCGGCTCGCCGCGCTGGGCGCCTCGTACGCCCGGTCCAACCCGCTGTGCGCGTACAAGCTCGCCCGGCAGAGCGCGGCCGACTGCCTTCCCCTCTACCTGAGCACCCGTCCGGCGCCCGGTCCCGACTACGAGTGCCTGACCGTCCGCGAAGGGCTGATCCATCTGGACGGGCTGCACCGGATGCTCGCCTGGGACCAGGCCGGGCGGCTGGCGCCCGGCAACTGGTTCGAGGCGTACGTGGCCGGGCTACCCGCGCCCGACGTACGGCATGGCGCTGGGCATGACCAGGACGGACTGGATGTTCACCCCGGGGGGCAGGTCGGCCATGGCCCGCACCGTGTCGACGACGTGCCGCACGTCCATGGTGGGTTCGACCCGCCGTGACCCGTCGGCCTGGAGGACCGCCGGCTGGGGGCCGTCCGGCGGGGTGACGTTCCCGATGTCGATCTGGCCGCAGGAGATGTCGTGGCGGCGGCCGTCCAGGGACAGCGAGCGCGTCATCCCGGCCACGGCGTGCTTGGCCGCGGTGAAGGCGATGGAGTCCGGCCGGGGTGCCTGTGCGGAAGGCGCCCCGTTGTTGATGATCCGCCCCCCGCGCGGACTCTGACGCTTCATCACCCGGAAGGCGGCGCGCGAGCAGAGGAAGGTCCCCGTGGCGATGGAGTCCATCACCCGGTGCCAGTCCTCGACGGCCACGTCCTCGGTCGGGGTGTACGGCATCACGTCGGCCGCGTTGTTGAACAACAGGTCCAGCCGGCCGAACCGTTCCACGACGGAGTCGAACAGGCCGTCCACGGCCGCCGGATCGGTGATGTCGACGGAAAGCGGGACCGCGCGGTCACGACCGGCGGAGTCGGCGAGCGCCACCGTCCCGTCCAACGGGCCCTTGCGGCGACCCACCAGCACCACCGTCCAGCCGTCCGCCAGCAGGCCCAGGGCGCACGCCCGCCCGATCCCGCTGCCCGCTCCGGTGACGACAGCCGTCCTCACAGCCATGCCCACGTCCCATCTTCTCCACGAATCCCGTCAATTCCACGCCTACGAAGGGCAGTCCGAGCGTGCCCGACCAACCCTCGACCAAACAGGAGCCGTACATGAATGGCCGTATCCAGCCGCCGGGCGCAACCGACAGCAGCCGCCGGTGGTTCGAGCGGGCCCAGATGTCGCTGGCCGGCGGCATCAGCTCCTCCGCCCGGATGACCTCGACCGGTCCGAACCCCTACCCGCTCTACATGGCCGACGGCTCGGGTGCGCGCATCCGGGACGTCGACGGCAACGAGTACCTCGACTACCTGGTCTCCTACGGCAGCGCGGTCCTGGGCCACGCCAACCCGCAGCTCACCGACGCGCTCACCGCCGTCCTGCACACCGGCACGATGTTCGGCACCTGCAACACCGTCGAAGTCGAACTCGCCGAGCTGATCCAGGCGATGGTGCCCTGCGCGGAGCTCGTCCGCTTCGCCAACTCGGGCAGCGAGGCGGTGCAGGGCGCCGTGCGGGCCGCCCGCGGTTACACCGGGCGCTCGAAGGTCCTCAAGTTCGAGGGCCACTACCACGGCTGGTCGGACACCCTGGCCGTCTCCAACCGCCCCGACGTCGCCGAGGCCGGCCCCTACACCGCGCCGCACGCGGTACCCCATTCCCCCGGCATCCCGGCCGGGGTCGTCGGCGACGTCGTCGTCTGCCCGTGGAACGACCCCGCGGCGCTCCGAGCCGTCCTGGACGCCCACCGCGGCGAGTTCGCGGCGGTGATCTGCGAGCCGATCGTGGCCAACAACGCCTGCACCATGCCCGCGCCGGGCTACCTGAGCCTGCTGCGGGAGGAGTGCACGGCCCGCGGGATCATCCTCGTCTTCGACGAGGTCTGCACCGGATTCCGCACCGGCCCCGGAGGCGCCCAGGCGCTGTTCGGGGTCGTGCCCGACCTCGCCGTCTTCGCCAAGGCACTGGGCGGAGGCCTGCCCATCGCGGCCTTCGCGGGACGGCGCGACGTGATGGAACCCCTGGCCGCGGGGCGGGTCAAGCACGGCGGAACCTACAACGCCTCGCCACTGTGCGCGACCGCCGCACTGGTGACGCTGCGCCACCTGAACCAGCCGGCCGTCACGAAGCACATCGAGGAGAGCGGCCTGCGGATCATGGAGGCCGTCCAACGGGCCGCCCACGACCGGCGCATCCCCTGTGTGGTGCAGGGCGTCGGAGCCATGTTCCAGACGGTGTTCACCGCGGACGGGATGCCGAGCCGCCAGTACCGCGACCTGCTCCGCGCCGACCAGGCCCGCCACGGCGCGTTCCGCCACGCGCTGCTCGGGCGAGGGGTCCACGTCAACGCCTTCGGCATGGCCTGCTGGTTCGTCTCCGCCGCGGTGACGGATGACGATCTGGACGCCACGTGCGAGGCCGTGGAGGGCGCCTTCAGCACTCTGTGAGCCGCCGGCAGGCGGTGATGCCTACGGGTCGGCGAAGACGGCGGTGGACGCGGCCAAGGCGACCGCCCAGGCCCAGACTCCTGCCGAGTACGCGCAGAAGGCCCGGGCCACCGCGCAGGCCGCCGCCGAACACGCCGCCCAGGCCCAGCAGGCCGCGCAGGCCGCTGCCGAGCACGCGGACAAGGCCGAGGCTGCCGCTCGCAACCTCCCGACCGCCTGATCCGGTCGCTCCATCTGCGCCCGTCCCACGTACGGCCTCCGCCCGTGGGGCGGGCGCGGTCCGCGAGGAGCGCGCCCGCCGCAGGCCCTGTTGCCCGCCGTCCTCGTGATGGGCCATGCCGGTGTCCACCGCGGGTGCCGGACCGGGCCGCTGGTAGTGGGGTGTCACGCAGGAGGCGACAGGACATCGAGCCCGATTGCCTCGGCGGCAATGGTCATGGCGGCGTCGAAGTACGCGGGGTAGTCCGTGATCACCTCGTTCAGGTGACCGAACAGCTCGAAGCTGATCGTGCCGATCAGGGAGATCCACAGGGTGAGCGACCGTTCCACCAGGTCCGCGTACGGTTCGGCCGGTGCCCCTCCCGCGTTGTCGAGCACCTGCTGGGCGACGAGCCTCGGCCCGGGGAGCGGCTGCGTGGGGGGTCGCAGGAGGCCCGAGGCGTGTGCCTCGACGACGAGACCGGCCATCAGGCGGGTGACCCGGGTGGCGGGGTCGACCGTGTCGGTGGGGGCCTGGTAGCCGGGGACGGGCGAGCCGTAGACCAGGGCGAACTCGTGCGGGTGGGCCAGGGCCCACTGGCGGACCGCCCGGCATGCGGCAAGCCACCGGGCGCCCGGATCGGCGGGAGCGGCGGACGCCGCCCCTGACTCCGCGGCCGCTCCGACCGCGTTGAACGCGTCGATGATCAGCGCGGTGAGCAGTGCGTCCCGGCTGGGGAAGTAGCGGTACAGCGCCGAGGAGGCCAGGCCCAGGTCACGCGCCACCGCGCGGAGCGACAGTGCGGCCGCCCCGGTCTCGGCGAGCTGGCGAGTGGCGGCTTCCTTGATCGCGCGAGTGAGCTCGGCGCGGGCCAGCTGCCGCGCGGTCTGCGATGCCGTCATGCCGTTCATCCTCTCATTCGAGAGCAGTGCACACAAGAGAGAGCACTGCTCTTGACTTCTCCCCGCCGCTGCGCGAACACTCCTCAATGAAGAGAGCACTGCTCTCTCAATTCCCCAGGAGGACCTGCATGGCACGGCACATCGTCATCGGCAAGGGCCCCGTCGGCGCCACCACGGCGCGACTGCTCGACGAACAGGGGCACGAGGTCGTCGTCCTGAGTCGCTCCGGCGGCGACGGGAGTACGGCGCTCGACGTCACTGACACGGCGTCACTCCGGCAAGCCACCAAGGGCGCCGAGGTGATCTACAACTGCGCGAGCCCGCTGTACCACCGGTGGCCCACCGACTGGCCGCCGATCTCGAACGCCCTCCTCGACGCGGCGGAGGCCGCCGGCTCGGTGCTGGTGACGATGGGCAACCTGTACGGCTACGGCCCCGTCGACGCCCCCATCACGGAGGACCTGCCGCTCGCAGGCACCGGCACCAAGGCCCGGGTCCGCATCGGCATGTGGCGCGACGCGTTGGCCCGGCACCAGGCCGGCCGGATCCGCGTCGCGGAGGCGCGCGCCTCGGACTTCTTCGGGCCCGGCGTCACCGAGGCCGGCCACCTCGCCCAGCGGATGATGCCCGCGCTCCTGGCCGGCCGTGCAGTCAGGCTGATCGGCAACCCGGACGCACCGCACAGCTTCACCTATGTCCCCGACATCGCCCGTGCGCTCGTACGGCTTGGTACCGACGAGCGGGCGTGGGGACGCGCCTGGCACGTTCCCACCGCCCCGCCGCTGTCGACCCGGGAGGCGGTCCGGCACCTGTGCCGGCTGGCGGGTCTGCCGCCGGCCAGGGTCGGCCGGATTCCTTGGTGGCCACTCCACCTGGTCGGCCTGGTCAACCCCATGCTCGGGGAACTGCGGGAGGTGCAGTACCAGTTCGACCGGCCGTTCGTGCTCGATTCCCAGGCGTACACCGCGACCTTCGGCGAGGTGCCGACCCCGATCGACGAGGCGCTGGGGGCAACCGTCGAGTGGTGGCGGGCGCGGCTCAGCCGGTAGCGCCACGTGCGCGGCATCGGCTGTCGGGCTGTGCAGACCCTGCGGCGAAGTCAGGAGCGGGCCGAAGCCGCGTTCAGTGAATCAACTCCGAGCACAGCGTGGCGTAGAGCAACGCCGTGCAGTCCACTCTCCGAGGAAATGATGACGATCCGCCTCTGGCACCGCCCGCTGGTACTGCTCGCCGCTGCCATGGCGGCCCTCCTCCTGGCATCCGCCGTCGGCCTCGCGGTCGACGACCGGATCCTGGTCGGGGAGCCGATCTGGCTGAAGCCCTTCAAGTTCTCCCTCTCCATCGCGATCTATTCGGTGACCCTCGCGTGGATGCTGTCCCTGGGCCGCACGGCCCCCCGCTGGGTCTGGTGGCTCGGGACGACGATTGCCGCCGCCAACGTGATCGAGATGGTGGTCGTCGTTGGCCAGGTGCTCCGCGGCAGGCAGAGCCACTTCAACGTCGCCACACCGCTGGACGCCGGCCTCTGGTTCGCGATGGCCGCCTCGATCGTCACCTTGTGGCTGGCCAACCTCGGCATCGCGGCCAGGTTGTTCCGCGAGCGGACCGGGGACCGCGCGGCCACCTGGTCCGTCCGGCTCGGCCTGCTCCTCGCACTGGTGGGCATGGCATTCGGCTTCCTCATGACCAGCCCGACCCCTGCCCAACTCGGTGCCATGCGCAGCGGGGCCGCCGTGGGCATCGTGGGGGCACACAGCGTCGGCGTCGCCGACGACTCGCCCGGCATCGCCATCACCGGCTGGAGCAGCACCGGCGGCGACCTGCGCATCCCCCACTTCGTCGGAATGCACGCGCTGCAGGCCATCCCGCTCTTCGCCTGGCTGCTGATCACACTGTCCCGCAGGTTCCCGCGGTTGGCCGACGAGCGGACGCGCCTGCGCCTGGTCCTGGTGGCGACCGGGACCTACGCGGGCGTGCTGGCGATCCTGACCTGGCAAGCGCTGCGCGGCCAGTCGCTCGTCCACCCCGACGGTGCGACCCTGACGGCCGTGGCCCTGCTGGCCGTTGGCATGGTGGCGTCCGTTGTGGCGGTCGCCCGGCACCACCATGTGCCACCGGCGCCGCACAGCAGCGCCGGCATGACCGGCCGCCCGGTCAAGCCGCGCTGCACCCGCGTCGCCGCGGACTAACCGAACGCCGAGCCCACCGTCACCTGCGCCCGGGGACCTTCTTCGCGCCGTCGTATCCGCGTGAGGACGCCGGCACCGTGGCCGCCGCGCGCAGGCACTGCGCGTCGATCACCGCGGCGGTCGGCTCCGGGTCGCGGCCGGCGTCCTCGCGGACCATGCCCCCCATCCGGTCGTGGAACTCGGCCAGCAGTCCCCGCGCGCGCCACCGCCGCGCGAAGGCGACGGGCAGCCCGTGCAGGGTGCACACCAGGTGCAGGCGCAGGCCTCAGAAGAACCGGGAGTGGCTGGCGCAGTAGCCGTACTCGGCCCATCCGGCCAGGTCGGAGCGCTTGGCCGTCTCGCGGGAGCGCCCGCACTCCACCAGTGTGGAGTCGACGACCCACACGGTGTCGGTCCACAGCGAGGTGTCGGTCGCCAGCAGCCGGTTGACCTGTGCGATCAGGTCGGCGGCCTTGCGCAACCGCCGGTTGTGGCCCGACTGCCCGAGCAGGTACGGGAAGGGATGACGCAGGTGGGCATCGGCGTGGCGGATCCACCGGCGCTCGGAGGTGAAGCCGAGAAGGGCCTGCATCACGGGGAGGGTGACCAGCTCGGCATCACTGAGCCGGGGCGCGATGCCGATCTCTGGACTCCCTCGCTTCATGTCATGCGCGCCAGCGAGCCCTTGGCATCATTCATCTAGGCAGAATCAGGCCACTGCGGCCCTGGTGGCAGGCCCTGACCCTGGTGAACGAGATACGTACCCGGGCGGCCGGCCATTTCAGGCTGGAAGATGCTCATTGGGCGGTCGGCGGGTGGACATTGGCGGGGATGTCTGCCGGGGCGCAAGCGAGTTGGGCTGCGGCGGCCTGTCGGATCTCTCCGATGGGGCGTCTCGGACGAGTTGGGGCGGTGGGACGTGAAGCCACAGCCCGCTTCGTCAGGAACGTGCGGCTTGGGCTTGGGTGCGGCAGTGGGTGAGGGCGGGTTTGAGGCGGGGGTCGGGGGTGGGGGTGGTGGTGAGGAGTTCGCCGGCGGTGACAAGGGTGGTCCAGTAGTGGGTGGGGTTGCCGGTGGTGGGGTGGGGTTGGGTGGCGGCCAGCGAGAGGTAGGCGGTGGTGAGGTTGCCGGTGGTGAACCAGCGGGTGAGGCCGTGTTGGTGGCCGGCGCGGATGCTGCCGTGGGCGTCGATGGCGGTGGTGAGGAGTTCGATGACGGCGAGGTCGCGGTTGTCGGGGGTTTTGGGGATGTCGAAGACGCCGAGGGCTTCGAGGAGTTCGCCGGTGTCGTTCTCGGTGCCGGGGCGGGGTGTGGCGAGGAGGGCGTCGTAGCAGTCGTTGAGGCGGCGTTGGGTTTCGGCGGCGGGGATGCCGAGGGCGGTGCAGACGGCGCGGGCTGAGCGGAGAGGGTGGCGGGTGTGGCGGGCGAGGGTGGCGTAGGTGTCGGCGGGGGTGGAGCCGGTGTCGAACAGGTGGCGGGCGGTGAGGGGCAGTCGCATGGTGGGTGCCTGTTCAGACGGTGAGGAAGGGGGTGGGGGTGGGTGCGGGGGCGATCAGCGCCCAGACGAACTTGCCGACCCCGCCGGCACGGGGGCAGCAGCCCCACTTCTCGGCCAGCTCGTTGACGAGGAGCACGCCGCGTCCGTGTTCGTCGTCGGGTGTGGGGGTGTGGAGGGAGGGGTGGCCGGTGCCGGCGTCGTGGACTTCGAGCCGGAGGCGGTCGTTGGCGAGGGCGAAGTGGACTTCGATGAGGCGGTCGGTGGGGGCGTCGGCGGTGTGTTGGACGGCGTTGGCGAAGAGTTCGCCGAGGAGGAGTTCGGCGGTGTCGCGGTAGCGGTCGCCGGTGGGGAGGGCGGCAAGGTAGGCGCGGAGCAACTGCCGGGCGATGGGGGTGGATTCGGTGCGGGAGTCCAGGCGGGCCGCGAACGGGCGGGGGCGGTGGGCGGTACGGATTTTGAGCATGGCGGGGCACCTCAAGGGGGCGGATGGGGGAGCGTGAGGGTAGTGCGCAATCACGCTGTGCATGCAAATGATTGCTTTCTGGTGTCAATGGTCGGGGCTGCGGAGGTACGGTGACGCCAAATCGGCGTGTGGGACGTGTGACGCACAAGTGGGGGCAGCGATGACACAGCGGAAGGTCAAGCGGGGGACGACGGCGAGCTCCGCGATCATGTTCGGTGCGGAGATCCGCTACGCGCGTGAGTCGGCGGGCTACACGCAGGAGGAGCTGAGCAAGCTCCTGCACTGCGACCGGACGGTGATCTCGCGGACCGAAGGGGGTAAGCGGAAGCCGTCGGTCGAGGAAGTCGAGGAGATCGAGCGGCTGTTGAACACCGGCGACCTGCTGGCGCGGCTGTATGGCCGGGTCGACTGGGGTGCGGCGACCGAGCACCCGGACTGGTTTTGGGACCACGTGGACCTGGAGGCCGTCTCCGTCGGGGTGCGGGTGTACCAGGATCGCGTGGTGCATGGGCTGTTGCAGTGTTCGCAGTACGCGCGAGCACTCTTCGCCACTGGCTATGCAGCTGGAAATCCGGAGGAGATCGAGGAGCTGACCAAGGCCCGACTCAGTCGACAGTGTCGCTTTCTGGCGCCAAATGGTCCGCTGTTGATCGTCATTCTCGATGAGAGCGCCATCCGTACGGTCATCGGCGGGCCCGATGTGATGAGAAGTCAGATGGAGCACTTGCTGAGGGTGGCTCAGCTTCCAAACATCGTCATTCACGTGGCGCTGTTCTCGAGTCGGCAGGCTTTCATCAACACGGCTATGGTGTTGCTGGAGCTGCCGGATGGGCAGCGCTTGGTCTACTCGGAGAGCCTCGATCGGGGGCATCTCGACGAGGATTCCGTCAGTGTGTCCAAGCATCATCGCCGCTTCGATCAGCTCCGTGGTGAATGTCTGTCAGAGCGCGAGTCGCTTCGGCTGATCGCCGAAGTGCTGGAGGGTTTCAAAGATGATGAGCAGCAAGCTCGCTGTAACCGCTTGGCGGAAGAGCAGCTACAGCGGCAACAACGGCGGCGACTGCATCGAGGCGGCCCCCGGATTCCCCGGCCTCGTCCCCGTACGTGACTCCAAGGACCCGCACGGCCCGGTCCTCGTTTTCCCGGCCGTCGCCTGGGAAGCCTTCGTGTCGGCCGTCCGTGAGGGCGACTTTCCGGCGTAAGTCTCCAAGGAGGCAGCTGTGTTGACCTGGCGAAAGAGCAGCTACAGCGGCGGCAACGGAGGCAATTGCATCGAGGTCGCCCTCACCTGGCGCAAGAGCAGCTACAGCGGCACCAACGGCGGCAACTGCATCGAGGTGGCCCCCGGCTTCCTTCCCGACGCCGTGCCGGTGCGTGACTCCAAGGATCCGCGCGGCCCGGCCCTCGTTTTCCCGGCGGTCGCCTGGGAAGCCTTCGTGCGGGCAGTTCGTGAGGGCGACTTCCTGACGTAAGACCTCCGAGGAGCTGGCGATGGTGACCTGGCGGAAGAGCAGCTATAGCGGCAGCAACGGAGGCGATTGCATCGAGGTTGCCCTCACCTGGTGCAAGAGCAGCTACAGCGGCGACAACGGCGGCAACTGCATCGAGGTGGCCCCCGGCCTCCTTCCCGACGCGGTCCCGGTGCGTGACTCCAAGGATCCCGACGGCCCGGTCCTCGTCTTCCCCGCCGCCTCCTGGGACTCCTTCATCGCCGCTGTCCGGGTCGGCGAGCTCCTGCTCTAGCCGGTCATCCCCCGCCGCAACCGAACGATTTCGATCAGTTCCGGTGCGTCGATGGCGCCTTGAGTAATCAGGCCACTACGGTCCATCACTGTGCGCACATGACCTGCTCGCATCGACCGAGGCGGTACCTCCATGGCACAAGAACCCCGTATCGACGTAGCCCTGACGGCCCTCAAGGAAGGTCAGGCGGAGCCCACCAAGGCCGAGTTGGCGGAGATCGCCAACTCGATCTCGCCCGGCGCCTGGTTCACCAGCGCGCTGTCGGGCGAGCGGGCCGGCCGCGACGCCGACGTGACGTGGGAGCTGACCGGCTCGCCGTACAAGGGGCAGACGGCGACCGGGCAGGCGGCGGTCTACTACGCCAACCCGAAGATCGGCCTGCGCAAGCCCTTCCTCTTCGCGGACGGCTTCAACTACGGCCCGAGCGACCTCCCCGGCCTGTTCGCCTACTTCAGCACCGCCGCCGACGGCGGGCCGGGCCTCTTCGACCAACTGCTCAGCCGGGGCTACGACATCGTGCTGATCGGCTTCACCGAGCGGCACACCCACATCCAGGCCAACGCCGGGGTCGTGATCGACGCCGTCTTCCGGTCCATCGCGGAGCGCATCGGTGACGAGCGGCTGACCGTCGGCGGGGTGAGCATGGGCGGCATCATCACCCGCTACGCGCTCGCCAAGCTGGAGACCGAGCGGATGGACCACCAGACGGGCACGTACCTCTCCTTCGACTCGCCGCACAACGGTGCCTGGATCCCGCTCGTCCTCCAGCAGATGGCGTACTTCTTCGAGGACTACACCCCGGCCGGGCCGGACGGCGTCAAGCAGGCCGACCTGATCCGCAGCCCCGCCGCTCAGCAGCTGCTCTGGGCGTGGGTCGAGAACGCCAAGTACTCCGGCCCGGTGGCCACCTCCAGCGACCTGCGCAAGGAGTTCCTCGCCGATCTCGCGCGGGTCGGCAACTTCCCGCAGATCCCGCGCAAGCTCGGCGTCTCCAACGGCCGCCGCGACGGGGCTGGTCTCCCGCTGCCGGCGGGCGAGGTGGCCTTCGACTGGCAGGCGCTGATCGCCAGCGCCACGGCCCGCTTCCAGCCGAACAAGGGAGACAAGCAGCGGATCGGCGGCATGCACCTCGGCCTGGCCGTGCGCCGCAGCACCACCAGCGACGTCCCGGCGCTGGACGCCGTGCCCGGCGGCACCCTGGACTCCTTCGGCAAGGTCGCGGACGCGCTCAAGGCGAAGATCTCCGAGGACTACCGCAGCGGCACCTTCGTGCCGGCCGTCAGCGCGGTGGCGCTGGACTTCGACCCGGTGAAGTGGGACGTCGACCCGGCCGCCGCGATCACCGACGCCGCCCTGGAGAACGGCCACCTGGACGCCGTCCAGTTCGACGACGCCAACACCGAGCACAGCCACGTCTCCCGCGTGCTGGTCGACTGGATCGTCGAGCAGCTCAGCTACTGACCCTCCCACCTGGTTCGGAGCACCCCCGCGGATGGGCTAAGCTATTCCACATCACCCAGATGCGCGGGTGGCGGAATAGGCAGACGCGCTGGATTCAGGTTCCAGTGCCCGAAAGGGCGTGGGGGTTCAACTCCCCCCTCGCGCACATATGAACGGCCGGTCGACCCAACAGTCGACCGGCCGTTCTGTTGTCCGGAGGCGCCGTCTCGGCGCTTGTGGGCCCAGTGACCGTCCCCGTGTTTGTTCAGGCCGCTTGTTCGAGACGGCCGGTGGGGGCCGGATGTCGAGAGCTTGGTTTTGCGCCGTCGGGTTGGGCGGCGGCGTGGCGGTTGGTCGCCGACGGCCGCCAGATCGCACCGGTCCACGGCGCCGGCACGCGCCGGAACTGGGTGCGGACGACGTAGGCCGGCGCAGCCACAGAAGCGACGCAAAGGCCTCGTTTTGCTAGTGTCCTGAGTCTCAGAAGCACTGCATAACTAGGACTTGGGGCTCGGCAAGCGGTTGAGGTAGCCGGCGAGGCGTTCGAAGATCTCGTCGGC
>NZ_JBHWIR010000119.1:0-2081 GCF_042731835.1 Kitasatospora sp. NPDC059817
GTTGCCCATCAGCGCGGGCGCGGTCGGCAGGTTGCCGGCGATCGCGGTGAAGTTGAACGGGGTGATCGCGTAGACGAAACCCTCCAGCGGGCGGTGGTCCACCCGGTTCCAGACGCCCGGCGCGGAGATCGGCTGCTCGGCCAGGATCCGCCGGGCGAACTGGACGTTGAACCGCCAGAAGTCGATCAGCTCGCAGGCGGAGTCGATCTCGGCCTGCTGCGCGGTCTTGGACTGGCCGAGCATGGTGGCCGCGTTGAGGGTCTCCCGCCAGGGCCCGGCCAGCAGGTCGGCGGCCCGCAGGAAGACCGCCGCCCGGTCGTCGAAGGACAGCGACCGCCACTGCCGGCCCGCCGCGAGCGCCGAGTCCACCGCCGCACGGGCATCCTCCCGGGTGGCGTTGCCGAGCACCCCCAGCTTGGCGGCGTGGTGGTGCGGCTGGACCACGTCGATCCGCTCACCGCCGCCGAACCGCTGCTCGCCGCCGATGGTCATCGGCAACGGGATCTGCTCGGCCGCCAGCTCGTCCAGCCGCCGGACCAGCCGGCCCCGCTCCGGGCTGCCGGGCGCGTACCCCAGCACCGGCTCGTTGACCGGGAGGGGCACCTCGGTGACTGCGTCGATCGGCATGGCGGCTCCGTCCTGCTGACTGCTCCGGTGGGAGGGCCCGATCCCACCGGACAGGCCCTGGTCCAGCCTGACCAGCGGCCGCGCGATCCGCCCGCTCAGACACGCGGACGGCGGACGTGGCGCCCGCCACGCCCGCCCCGGCCGGTCAGCCCCGCCCCAGCCGCCCGGCCAACTCGACCGCCTCCGCCAGGCTGTCCACCACCGGCACCCCGAGCGGCTCCAGCTTCTCCCGGGTGTGCGAGCCGCCGGTGTAGAGCACCGCGTGCGCACCCGCGCCCAGGGCCGCCCGGGCGTCGTCCGCCGCGTCGCCGATCAGCACCGTACGGGCCGGATCCACCCGCTCGCCGAGCGCGGCCAGGTGCCGGGCCAACTGCTCCGCCTTCTGGCCGCCGGACGGGCCGCTGCGGCCGTCCACCCGCAGGAACCGGCCGGTCAGGCCGAAGGCGTCGACCAGCGGCAGCAGCTTCTCGTGCTCGTACATCGACAGCAGCGACTGGCTGTGCCCGGCTTCCCGCCAGCCGTCCATCAGCTCGTGCACGCCGTCCGTCAGCCCGCAGGCCGGGCTCAGCTCCCGGTAGCGGTCGTGGAAGGCCTCGTCCAGCCGGAGCCACTCCTCCTGGGACGGCATCCGGCCGAGCAGCCGCTCGTAGAACCGGGGGATCGGGATCTCGTACTGCTCGCGGTACTCCCGCATGGTCATCGGCCCGACGCCGATGGTCGCGAACGCGGCGTTGCTCGCGCCGAGCACCGCCTCCATGTCATGGAAGAGCGTGCCGTTCCAGTCCCAAACGATGTGTGTAGCCACGCGCGAAACGGTAGCCCCGACCACCGACACGCCGGTAGGACGGGGCTCACGCACCCCTCTGCTCCGCTCGGGTGCGCCCGGCCGTTCAGGCCAGCAGCGCGGAGATCTCCTGGGTGGCGAACCAGAGCAGGTCGTGGTCCTCGGCCCCGTCCACGGTGAACTGGGCGTCCTGGTCGCCCGCGTCGGCCGCGGCCACCGCCGCCACCGCGGCCGCGACGTCCTCGACCACCTCGCCGTCGGCGACGTCCGCGTGCACCGCCGCCGCCTTCGCCAGCGGCAGCGGGCCGGCCAGCACCACCCGGCCGAGCGAGGCCTGGTCCTGGTACTCGTCGCCGGGGAACGGCCGGACGGCCGAGTCGGCCACGTCCAGGGCCACCACGACCCGGCGGCGCGGGGCGTCCGGGTCGGCGGCCAGCAGCCGCAGGGAGGACTGCGCGGCCCGGTTCAGCGCCGCGTACTCCAGCTCCTCCAGGTCGTCACTGACGTACCACTCGCGCAGCGCGGGCGTCACGGCGTAGGCCGCGGACTGGTCCAGGGCACCACCCGGGTGCGCCGCCGCCAGGCCGTTCAGGGTGGTGGGCACGTACACGCGCATCGGTGGCACTCTCCGGTTCGTCCAGCGGCACAGCTTCCAGCGCCCCAAGAATAA
>NZ_JBHWIR010000119.1:2180-10284 GCF_042731835.1 Kitasatospora sp. NPDC059817
CGCCGCCAGGCCGTTCAGGGTGGTGGGCACGTACACGCGCATCGGTGGCACTCTCCGGTTCGTCCAGCGGCACAGCTTCCAGCGCCCCAAGAATAAGCGCCGCCGGGCCGGGCGTGATCACCTCGGCCCGACTCAGCGGGCGGCCCGCAGGGCCTCGCCGCACGTGTGCAGGGCGCTCTCCAGCACCGCGTCGCGGCGGGCCGGGTCCATCATGTTCGGGCCCATCACGGCCAGGTCGGCCGGCGTCGGCGCGAGCAGCCGCACCCGTACGCCCTCGGCCCGCAGCAGCACGGCCTCGCGCAGCAGCTGCCGGGTGACGGCGCGGCGGTAGCGGCTGACCAGCTGGGCCAGCACGCCGCGCGGGCGGTCCCGGGCGCGCCACTCGCGCAGCGCGGCGAGGGAGCCCGCGAGCCCGCTGGTGCCGACTACCCCGCCGGCATCGGCGTCGGCACGGTCGGCACGGTCAGCGCGGTCGGCGCGGTCGGCGCGGTCGGCGCGGGGGCGCAGCCGCAGGGCCATCGGGGCGAGCACGTACACCTCGTCCAGGCCGCGGCCGAGCAGCAGGTCGGCGTTGGTGGCGGACCAGCAGCCGCCGTCCACGTACGCCGAGCCGTTCAGCCGCACCGGCGCGAACCAGCCGGGGATCGAGCAGGAGGCCATCACCGCGTCGGCGACCGCGACCGCCGGGGCGTCCGGGTCCCCGAAGACCACCCGG
Organism: Kitasatospora sp. NPDC059817; assembly: GCF_042731835.1. Lineage (NCBI taxonomy): Bacteria > Bacillati > Actinomycetota > Actinomycetes > Kitasatosporales > Streptomycetaceae > Kitasatospora > Kitasatospora sp. NPDC059817. Next base: position 2,896 of record NZ_JBHWIR010000119.1, read on the forward strand.
CGGCCGCTGCGGTAGTCCACGGCCGCCACCCGCAGCGCCGCCGCTCCGGCCCCGGCGTCGGCCTCGCCGTCGGCGCCCGGCGGCGGCCAGCCGCCCGGGCCGAGCAGGCCGCGCACCAGCTCGCCGACCGGGGCCAGCGAACCGCGGCCGGGCGGCGCCATCGCCGACACCATGGTCAGCAGCGGGTACTCGCGCGGGTGCCGGACGGCGTCCCGCAGCAGGCCGGGCGAGCCGATGCCGGCCCCGGGGCGGGGCGGCAGCGCGCCGCCGGCGGCCGTGTCGTAGTCGAAGTCCACCCCGGCCAGCGGGCCGTCGGTGATCGGCAGGCCGCGCTGGTGGTCGCGCAGTTGCTCGGTGCGGACCCCGCCGGCCAGCATCGCGCCGAGGATCGAGCCCGCCGAGGTGCCGAGCAGCACGTCCGCGCGGCCCGGCCGCCAGCCGGTGGCCTCCTCGACGGCGCAGAGCGCGCCGACCGTCCAGGCCGCGCCGAGCATCCCGCCGCCGCCCAGCACCAGGCCGCGCCGGGGTGCGTCCCCGGTCGGCGGGGCGGTGCCCGCGGCTGCCGGAGCCGGAACCGCCGCTACCCGTGTCGTCATCGCGACCGCCCGTCGTCGTGGGTGCGGTCGTGGCCGCCCGGCCCCGTCCCGCTCCGCGCGGTTCCCGATCAGGCTCCGATGGTGCGCGCCGACGGCCGGGCACCGCAACGGGGGCGGCGGTTCGGGCCACCCGGTCCGGCGCATCGAACCGTCCTCTTTCGGACCGTACGGCCCGCCCACGCACGTCAATCGGGCACCGCACGACCGCGCGCCGGGCCCGGCACCGCACTGATCGATTCACTCGGATAGGTGAACTTGTCGGTCACTCCAGGAGCAGCGGCAAAAGCCCTTGCCGCCCGACGCGGCGCACCGCTAGCAAGGACCCGTCCGCACCCGTACCACCTTGCCCAGGAGCCCGCCGTGACCGCACCGCTCACCGCCCGCCCGCACCGCCGGCCGCGCACGACCGCCGCCCACGACCCGGCCGGGCGCCGCCCGCGCCACCCCCGCGCCGCCTGCACCGGCCCGGGCGGCCACGACCCCCGGGCGCTGGCCTCCCGCTTCGCCCACCAGCTGGTCGAGGTGCTCACCGGCGCCCGGCCCTCCGGCCAGCTGATGCGGCACACCAGCCTGGACGGCTACGGGCAGCTCGCCTCCCTGGTCCGGGCCGGCGCGCTGCGCCGCGGCGGCGCCGCCGACCGGCCCCGGCTGGGCCCGGTGCACGACCGCTCGCCCTCGCCCGACGCGGTCGAGGCCTGCGTCCGGGTCGACCTCGGCCGGCGGCACCACATGGTGGCCTTCCGGCTGGAGCAACGCGGCCAGGCCGGGCAGTGGCAGTGCACCGCCGTGGAGGCCCGATGACCACGGCAGTCGCAGCGACCACGGCAGTCTCAGCGGCCAGGGCGGCCACAGCGGCCCCCACGACCGCGCGGCGGCCCGGGACGGCACAGGGCGCCGCCCCCGTCCGGGAGCGGCGCCCTGTGCGGCGTCCTGCGGCCTGCTCAGCCCTTGCGGCGGCGGCCCTTGGCCGACTTCGCGGCCTTGCGGCGCTCGGCGCGGGTCAGCCCGTCGCCCTCGTCCTCCGGCCCGAGGTCCTCGAAGTCGCCCTCGATGACACCGCCGCCGACCTCGTCCGAGGGGGCCGTGTAGTGCAGCCGCTGCGGCTTCGGGGCCTCCAGGCCCTTGGCCTTGATCTCCGGGCGGGCGGCGTCCTTCTCCAGCTTGTCGAGCAGCACCTCGGCGTCCGCGATCGGGACCTCCTCGACCTGCTGCTCGACCTGGACCTCCAGGTTGAACAGGTAGCCGACGGACTCCTCCTTGATGCCCTCCATCATCGCGGTGAACATGTCGAAGCCCTCGCGCTGGTACTCGATCAGCGGGTCGCGCTGCGCCATGGCCCGCAGGCCGATGCCCTCCTGGAGGTAGTCCATCTCGTAGAGGTGCTCGCGCCAGCGGCGGTCCAGCACCGACAGCACGACCCGGCGCTCCAGCTCACGCATGATCTCGGCGCCGAGCTGGTCCTCGCGGGCGCCGTACTGCGCCTGGATGTCCTCCTGGACGACCTTGACCAGGAACTCGGAGGTCATCGCGGCGGGGCCGCCGGCCTCCTCCTCCAGCTCCTCCAGGTCCAGGGTGACCGGGTAGAGCTGCTTGAGCGCGGTCCAGAGCTTCTCCAGGTCCCAGTCGTCCTCGAAGCCCTCGCCGGTGGCCGCCTTGACGTAGGCCTCGACGGTGTCGTCCATGAAGTGGCCGACCTGCTCCTGCAGGTCCTCGCCCTCCAGCACGCGGCGGCGCTCGCCGTAGATGACCTCGCGCTGGCGGTTCAGCACCTCGTCGTACTTGAGGACGTTCTTGCGGATCTCGAAGTTCTGCTGCTCGACCTGGGTCTGCGCGGAGGCGATCGCCCGGGTGACCATCTTGGACTCGATCGGCACGTCCTCGGGCACGTTGGCCATCGACAGCACGCGCTCGACCATGCCGGCCTTGAACAGGCGCATCAGGTCGTCGCCCAGCGACAGGTAGAAACGGGACTCGCCCGGGTCGCCCTGACGGCCGGAGCGGCCGCGCAGCTGGTTGTCGATCCGGCGGGACTCGTGCCGCTCGGTGCCCAGCACGTAGAGGCCGCCGGCCTCCTTGACCTCGTCCTGCTCCGCCTTGACCGAGGCCTTGGCCTTCTCCAGGGCGGCGGGGAACGCGGCCTCGTACTCCTCCGGGGTCTCGGTCGGGGTGAGCCCGCGCTGCGCCAGCTCGGCCGCCGCGAGGTGGTCGGAGTTGCCGCCGAGCATGATGTCGGTACCGCGGCCGGCCATGTTGGTGGCGACGGTCACGGCGCCCTTGCGGCCCGCCTGCGCGACGATCTGCGCCTCGCGCTCGTGGTGCTTGGCGTTCAGCACCTCGTGCGGGATGCCGCGCTTGCGCAGCTCCTGCGACAGGTACTCGGACTTCTCCACCGACACGGTGCCGACCAGCACCGGCTGGCCCTTCTCGTGCTTCTCGGCGATGTCCTCGACCACGGCGGCGAACTTGGCCGGCTCCGACTTGTAGATCAGGTCGGGCTGGTCGATGCGCAGCGGGTTCTTGTTCGTCGGGATCGGCACCACGCCGAGCTTGTAGATCTGGTGGAACTCGGCGGCCTCGGTGGTGCCGGTACCGGTCATGCCGGCGAGCTTGTCGTACAGGCGGAAGAAGTTCTGCAGGGTGATGGTGGCCAGCGTCTGGTTCTCGTTCTGGACCTCCACCCCCTCCTTCGCCTCGATCGCCTGGTGCATGCCCTCGTTGTAGCGGCGGCCGGCCAGGATGCGGCCGGTGTGCTCGTCGACGATCATGACCTCGCCGTTCATGACGACGTAGTCCTTGTCCGCCCGGTACAGCTCCTTCGCCTTGATGGCGTTGTTCAGGAAGCCGACCAGCGGGGTGTTCACCGACTCGTAGAGGTTGTCGATGCCGAGGTAGTCCTCGACCCGGGTGACGCCCTCCTCCAGGATGCCGACGGTGCGCTTCTTCTCGTCGACCTCGTAGTCGCGGTCGATCTTCAGGCGCAGCACCAGCTTGGCGAAGTCGGCGTACCACTTGGTCGCCTGGTCGGCCGGGCCGGAGATGATCAGCGGGGTGCGGGCCTCGTCGATGAGGATCGAGTCGACCTCGTCGACGACCGCGAAGTTGTGGCCGCGCTGGACGAGTTCGTCCTTCGACCAGGCCATGTTGTCGCGCAGGTAGTCGAAGCCGAACTCGTTGTTCGTGCCGTACGTGATGTCCATCGAGTACTGGTGCTTGCGCTCGGCGGGCGTCATGTTGCCGAGGATCACACCGACTTCGAGGCCGAGGAAGCGGTGCACCCGGCCCATCCACTCCGAGTCACGCTCGGCGAGGTAGTCGTTGACGGTGATCAGGTGGACGCCCTTGCCGGTGAGCGCGTTCAGGTACGCGGGCAGGGTGCCGACGAGGGTCTTGCCCTCACCGGTGCGCATCTCGGCCACGTACCCGTGGTGCAGGGCCGCACCACCCATGAGCTGAACGTCGTAGTGCCGCTGACCGAGCACCCGCTTGGCGGCCTCGCGCACCGTGGCGAACGCCTCGGGGAGGATGTCGTCCAGGGTCTCGCCGTCCGCGAGCCGCTGCTTGTACTCGTCGGTCAGCGCGCGCAGCTCGGCGTCGGTGAGGTTGACGAAGTCCTCTTCGATGGAGTTGACCTGGGCAGCAATCCGCTGCAGCTTGCGAAGGATCTTGCCTTCGCCGGCGCGCAGGATCTTGTCGAAGACGGACACTTGGGCGGGCTCCTTGCCTGTATTGGCACTGGACGACTGCACGGCGGGTTCACCCCACCGCACGGGCCATCGTATGCGAGGAGTCCAATGCCCCGGGAGGTGCGTCAGCACGGTATTCCCGTGTCACCCGCGCGAGCACTTGATCCGATAGCACCGTCCACCGGGACAAACCGGTCAGCGGATCGAGGGGTTGGCTCGATATTCGGATGCCCGAATTCCTCTTTCCACGGAATAATCCGCCCATGGAAGAGCCCCGCACCGTCACCCTCACCACCGACCGCCTCGTCCTGCGGGCCCCGCAGGAGTCGGACATCGACGCCGTCTTCGCCGCCTGCCAGGACGCCGAGATCCAGCGCTGGACGGTCGTCCCGAGCCCGTACCGGCGCGAGGACGCCGAGTACTTCGTCCGCGACCTCGCCGCGCACGGCTGGCGCACCGGCGAGAACCGGATCTGGTGCGTGTTCGAGCGCGGCTCCGACGTCCTGGTCGGCACCCAGGGCCTCGTGCTGCGCCACGGCGACCCGGGCTCCGCCGAGGTCGGCTGGTGGGCGACGAAGGAGTTCCGCGGCCGCGGCTACACGGTCGAGGCCGCCCGCGCGGTCGCCCGCCACGGCCTGGTCGAGCTCGGCCTGCGCCGCCTGGAGTGGCAGGCCTACGTGGGCAACGAGGGCTCCCGCGCGGTGGCCGAGAAGGTCGGCTACCGCTTCGAGGGCACCCTGCGCTCGTACGCCGAGCAGCGCGGCGCCTTCCACGACGCCTGGGTCGCCTCACTGCTCGCCTCGGACCTCCCGGACCTCCCGGACCTCCGTCCCTGACGTCCGCGCCGACGCACCCCGACCGGCTGTCGGTGCCCCGGACTACCCTCGCCGACATGACCGCCCTGCCTGCCGCCGGTTCCCCCGCCGGCCCGCCGCCCGTCACCGTCCTGAGCGCCGACGAAGCCCGCCGGATCGCCCTTCGCGCCCAGGGCCTGCTCGGCACGCCGGACCGCCGGGCCGGGGTGCGCGGGGTGCTGCGACACCTGGGCGCCGTCCAGCTGGACACCATCTCGGTGCTGGCCCGCTCGCACGAACTGGTGCCGTACGCCCGGCTCGGCGCGGTCGGCCGCCCGGCCGTCGAGGCGGCGTACTGGGGCGCGGGCACGAGCTTCGAGTACTGGTCGCACGCGGCCTGCATCCTGCCGGTCGAGGAGTGGCCGCTGTTCGCGTTCCGGCGCCGCCGCTACCGCGAGCGCGGCCACCTCTGGGGCCACCAGGTGACGCCCGAGACGTACCGGCACGTGCTCGACAAGCTGCGCGCCGAGGGGCCGTTGACCTCCACTGAGCTGGGCGGCGCCAAGAAGACCGCCGAGTGGTGGGACTGGTCGGACACCAAGATCGCGGTGGAGCGGGCGCTGGCCTTCGGCGACGTGGTCTGCACCGAGCGCCGGAGCTGGAAGCGCGTCTACGCACTGGCCGAACAGGCCATCCCCGAGGCCCTGTTCGGGCAGGACCGCACCGACCGGGAGTGCGTGCGCACCCTGGTCGCCCAGGCCGGGGCCGCGCTCGGCGTGGCCACCCGGGCCGACCTGCTGGACTACCACCGGCTGCGCGCCGAGGAGCTGGACCCGGTCCTCGCGGACTGCGGGCTCGTCCCGGTCGAGGTGGCCGGCTGGGGCCCGGACGGCGCCGCGGCGGCGGCCTGGGCCGATCCGGCCGCACTGGCCACCGCCCCGCGCGGGCGCCACCGCACCACGCTGCTCTCGCCGTTCGACTCGCTGATCTGGGACCGCGCACGCACCGAGCGGATCTTCGGCATGACGCACCGGCTGGAGGCCTACACGCCCAAGCACAAGCGGGTGCACGGTTACTTCGCGATGCCGCTGCTGGCCGGCGGCCGGCTGGTGGCCCGGGTCGACCCGGGCCGGGAGGGGCGCACCCTGGTGGCCCGTCAGGTCTCACTGGCCAGCGACCGGGGGCACGGCGCCCGGCACGTCGAGGCGCTGGCGGCGGCCCTGCGCGAGGCGGCCGCCTGGGTGGGCTGCGACGACGTCCGGGTCGAGGCCCTGCCGGACGAGCGGCTGCGCCCGGCCCTCGAGAAACTCCTCGCGAGCTAGGGCTTGGGGCGCAGCCACGGTCACCCTATTTCAAGGATCTTCTCGCGCATCGCGTACACCACGGCCTCCATCCTGGAGTGCAGTTGGAGCTTCTCCAGGATGTTGCGCACGTGGTTCTTCACGGTGTTCTCGCTGATGAACAGCTCCTTGGCGATCTCCCGGTTGTTCATCCCGGTCGCCACCAGCTTGAGCACCTCCAACTCCCGGTCGGTGAGCCGGGGTGCGGGCACCAGGTCCCGGTCGTCGGAGCGGCGCTGGATCATCGACTTGAACTCGGTGAGCAGCTTGGACGCCATCGACGGGCTGATCTGGGACTGCCCGTCGGCGACCGCGCGGATCGCGGTGGCGACCTCGTCGGTGGAGATCTCCTTCAGCAGGTAGCCGGTGGCTCCCGCCTTGATCGCCTCGTAGAGGTCGGCCTCCTCGTCGCTTATCGTCAACATGATGATCTTGGTGCTGGGTGCCACGTCCTTGATCGCGGTGCAGGCCTCGATCCCGCTGCGGCGCGGCATCCGGACGTCCATCAGGATGATGTCCGGCAGCAGGTCGGCAGCCTTCAGCACGGCCTCGGCGCCGTCGCCGGCCTCGCCGACGACCTTGATGTCCGGCTCCTCCGCGAGCACGATCTCCAGCCCCCTGCGGAACAACGCGTGGTCGTCCACCACCAGCACGCGGATCGGCTCACCCCGGTGCGGCGCGTACGCGGGTTCCTCCTCCGGTCCCGGTGACAGTCCGGTGACCGGCCCCGTAGCGGGCCCCAGCCCGAAGTGATCCCCCATCCGCTCCTCCCCCTTCGCGGGTCGTCGTGCGCCAATCATTCCACGCCGCGCGGCCGTTGCGGTCACCCTCCGACGCCGCCGTTCCGCATCGGGTGACCTCCCGGGCCGGCCCTCGACTCCCGCTCCAGCCGCCCTGCCCCGAAACGCCGGTGACCCCGGCGGGCGCCGCCGCCCGGGGGACCCCGCCCGGGATGGAGTAGGAGGGTCAGTCCTGG
>NZ_JBHWIR010000119.1:10294-24508 GCF_042731835.1 Kitasatospora sp. NPDC059817
GGTGGCGCGGCGCGCCCGCCCCGGCCCCCGCCCCCCCCCCCCCGCCCCCCCGCCCCGCCCGCCCCGGGGGGCCCCCCGCCCCCCCCCCCCCCGGCCCCCCCCCCCCTCCAGGATTGTCTTCGGACGGTCAGTCCTCGTCGTCGCTTTCGCCGATCGCCCCGCCCGCACCACTACCCGCGCCGGCCGACCCGTCGGTCTGCAGGTGGATGACGCCGTAGTGGTAGCCGTGACGGCGGTAGACGACGCTCGGCAGGCCGCTGTCCTTCTCCACGAAGAGGTAGAAGTCGTGGCCGACCAGTTCCATCTCGTACAGCGCCTGGTCCAGCGCCATGGGGGCGGCCGGGTGGGTCTTCTCCCGGACCACCAGCGGGCCTTCGCCCTCCACTTCCAGGGATCCCATCATGGTCTTGCGGACGGCCCCGTTGGTCTCGCCCTCCGGCGCCGCCGTGTCCGGCAGCGCGGCCAGCGCCGCGGTCGCCTCGGCGACGCTGATGGGGGTGCGGCCGTTGCCGCCCTTGTGCACTCGGCGCCGGTCCGCGGACTTGCGCAGCTGGGCGTCGAGCTTCGCCGAGGCCAGGTCGAGCGCCGCGTACGGGTCGGCGGCGGCGGCTTCGGCCCGGATCACCGGCCCACGGGTACGGAGAGTGATCTCCACCCGCTCGGACCGGTCGGCCTGCCGCGGGTTGTGCTCCTTGGACACCTCGACGTCGAGGCTGATCACCTTGCCGTCGAACTTCTGGACCTTCTCCAGCTTCTCGGCCACGTGCTCGCGGAACCTCTTGGGCACCTCGGTCTTGCGGCCCTTGACGACGATGTCCACGCAGAACTCCGATCCCTCGTGCTGACGCCGATCCGGGTGCTACCGGACCGGACTGAGACCCAGCTGGACCAGCCCATCCACTGCCGGCCCCCCGCCCCCGCCGCCAGCGGCGGGAAACGACTGGCCCTCACCTCACTTCCTCCCCACCAGGGACGGTTGAAACCCCTTGGAGCTTTATCGAACACCTCACACGGGGTTTTCGCCTCCCCAGGCGCGGAGTCGGGTATGACCCGATACTGCGGGCGGGCGGTCAAGCTGTTGGACCCTGTCTACCCTCCTGCGAGTGAAGCACGGGTAAATACCTGGACAACACCCCCCGTACGGCGCATCCTTTGCTCACTCTCCGTGCCTGCCGTCGCCAGGAGCAGCCGTGCCACCACCCTCCGCCCCCACCCGTCCACCGTCCGCCCAAGGGCCGTTCGGCCACGCACTGGCCGGACTGCTGGACGTCCTGGTCCCGGCCCGCTGCGCCGGCTGCGGCGCCGAGCGCACCCAGCTCTGCCCGGCCTGCCGGCACGCGCTGGCCGCCACCCGGCCCGGCCCCACGCTGCTGCCCTGGGCGCACGCCGCCGCCCCGTACGCCGACCCCGTCCGACAGTTGCTGCTCGCCCACAAGGAGCGCGGCGCGCTGCGGTTGGCGGGCCCGCTCGGCGAGGCGCTCGGCCGGGCCGTCCGCTCCGCCCTGGGGCCGCGTGCCGGGGCCGCGCCGCTGCTGCTGGTCCCGATGCCCTCGGCCCGTTCCGCCGTCCGCGCCCGCGGCCACGACCCGACGCTGCGGCTGGCCGGGGCCGCCGCCCGCTCACTGCGCCGGTCCGGCCTGGACGCCCGGGCCGAGCCGCTGCTGCGGCACGCCCGCCCGGTCGCCGACCAGGCCGGGCTGAGCGCGGCCGAGCGCCACCGCAACCTGCACGGCGCGCTCACCGTGCTGCCGCGTGCCCGGCGCGACCTGCTGGGCTGTCAGCCGGTCCTGGTGGACGACCTGGTGACCACCGGTGCCAGCCTCGCCGAGGCGGCCCGGGCACTGGCGGACGCCGGGCTGCCCGCCCGGGCGGGCGCCGCGGTCGCCGCCACCGCGCACCGGCCCGGCTGAGGCACCGATCGGCCCGACGGGGCACCAGGGGGTCGGGGCCTCAGGAAACTGCGCGTCAGGGCCTGGCTGGCGGGTTCCTAGCCCGCGTAGAAGAAGGACCCGGCCTTGTCGGCCAACTGGACCTCGCGCCACTGACTGCCGATCAGGCGGTAGATCGCGCCTCCGGCCGCCGCGAGCACCGCCGGCGCCTGGGCCAGGACGTTGCCCCGGGACTCGGAGGCCGAGACGGTGAGCATGTTCTCGGCCTGCAGCGTGGTGTCGGCGCTCTGTGTGCCGTCGGTGCCGATGTAGTACAGCTGCTTGATCCGGTCGGCCTCCTTGCCGAGCACCAGCAGCTGGTCGGCCTCCGCCCAGGAGACCGAGGCGACGTCGGTGAGCGAGGGGGCCGCCCGGCGCAGGCCGGTGATCCGCGCGGTCGGCGCCTCCGGGGTGCCGCCGTGCACCACCAGGCCGAAGTACAGCGAGCGGCTGGGCACGCCCGCGGTCTTGACCACCAGGGCGGCCCGGGCGCCGTCCGAGGAGATCTTCAGGGCCTGTACGGTCTGCCCGTCCAGCCCCTCGACCGCGACGGGGTACGTCCGGTTGCCGCGGACCATCACCACCCGCGGGCCCTGCGGGTTGCGGTCCACCACCCAGAGGTCGCCGCGGCCGTCCCAGCTGGGCGAGGCGAGGCCGTCCTCCTTGTCGGCGGTCTTCACCGGCGAGGTGAGCACCGGGTCGGGCAGCGCCACCGCGCTGTCCGCCAGCGGCACCGAGTAGAGCTGGTGGCCGTCCCCGCTGATGGCGGCGGCCCGGGAGCCGTCCCGGCTGACGGCCGTGGTGCCGAGCGGCGCCTTGCCGGCGGGCTGCGGCTTGCCGAGGACACCGCGCACCGGCTCGCCGTTGCGCTGCTCGTCGGTGACCATCAGCAGGCCGTTGTCGGCGCGCTGGTAGTACTGCTGCGCGGGCAGCGGCCCGGCCAGGGCCCCGGGGCCGGTGGCCGGCAAGTCGTTGCGGCTGGCGAAGCAGTTGCCCCGCTGGCCCTTCAGCTCAAGCCGTTCGACCTGTCCCTTGCCCTGGTCGGCGAGGGTGTAGAAGAGCTGGGTCGCCATCCGACGGCAGGACACCGGTTCGCTGACGTCCGCCCCGCCGAGCTGCACGTGGGCGATCCGGCCGTCGTCGACGCTCACCCGGTCGACGCTGACGCCGCTCGGGAAGGACGTCCGGGCGACCGGCGCGAGCCAGGTCGAGGGCCCGGCGACCAAGGCCTTGGCGGCGGCGGTCAGCGGGTCTATCCGGCGCCGCAGGTAGATCGGGTCGGGGATCAGGACCTGCTGGCCGGCACTTCCGGTGACGGTCGAGGACGGGTCCGGCGTGGTGTAGAAGTACCGGTCGACCTGGCGGTAGCTGTTGTTGAAGTTGGTCTCGTTCATGATCACGCCGGCCGGCAGCTTGTCGATCCGCCACTCGCCGTCCTTCTCCCGGACGAGGGTGAAGTCGGCCGAGACGTCCCGCTGCCCCTCGGCCAGGTACGAGTGCTTCTCGTCGATCCTGGCGATCAGCGAGCCGGTCACCGTCGCGGAGACGCTGGTGTCGGTGTCGGCGATCTCCTGGCCGGCCGGGAGGTTCGGGGTGGCGGCGGAGAGCACCTGGATGCCGGCGTCCGGGTTCCAGTGTGCGGAGGCGTTCTCGGTGAGGTACTGGCGCGCGGTCTCGTACCCCTCGTCGGCGGTCACCGCGTCCAGGAACCCGGTCAGCAGGGCGCGCGGCTTGGCGCCCTTGGCCGGCGCCACCGGGTAGACCTTGGCCTGCAGGTTCTTGTCGGCCGCCCCCTGCGACAGCTCCACCCTGGAGATGCCGCCGGAGTCCGGCATGGCCGCGCAGCCGCTCGCCACCAGGGCGCCGAGCACCACGCCGGCCACCGCCGTGAACCGCGGCTCAGTCCTGCTGCTCGTCCTTCGCACGCTGCGACCCCTCCAGGTCCGTCCCGCCCATCCCACCCGTCACGTCCGGCTCCGCCGTCCGCTGTGCCACCGACGGCCGTCCGGGCGTCGGGTCCACCATCACCTGGGCGCCGGTGGCACCGTACCCGGTCCCCGCCGTCCGGACGTCCGAGGGGTCCGCGCGCGGCCCTTCGGGCAACCGGCGCTTGCCCAGGTCGGGGCCGATGTTCAGCACCCCGCCGAGCCCGCTGCCGAAGCCGTTGACGGGCCCTTCCGGCGTCTCCGCCTGCTCCTCGGCCGCAGTCATCGCGGTCGCGCCGGCCGGGCTGATCGCCCGCCGGTACGGCGCGCCGTAGGTGCCCAGGCCCCGGTTGTTGCGGGAGTCCTCCGGCTCCAGCCGGAACGGTGCCCGGCTGATCTCGCCGCCCCGGGTACGCGGCAGGGTGAGCCGGAAGTGCGAGCCGCCGCCGGGCTCGCCCCAGGCCTGCAGCCAGCCGCCGTGCAGGTGCGCGTCCTCGACCGCGATGGACAGGCCGAGGCCGGTGCCGCCGGTGGTCCGCACCCGGGACGGGTCGGCCCGCCAGAAGCGGTGGAACACCCGGGACGCCTCGCCCGGCTTGAGGCCGATGCCGTAGTCGCGCACGCCGACCGCGACCGCGCCGTCGGCCGAGCCCAGCCGGACCACCACGTCGCGGCCCTCGCCGTGCTCCAGGGCGTTGACCACCAGGTTGCGCAGGATGCGCTCGATCCGGCGGGAGTCCACCTCGGCGACGACCGGCTCGCCGTCGCCGCGGATCACCACCGCACTGCCCTTGGCCTGGGCCAGCGGGTCGGCGGCCTCCACCACCCGGGCGACGATGTCGCGCAGGTCGACCGGCTCGCCGTCCAGGATCGCGGCGCCGGCGTCGAAGCGGCTGATCTCCAGCAGGTCGGCGAGCAGCGACTCGAAGCGGTCCAGCTGGCCCTGCAACAGCTCCGCCGAGCGGGCCGCCATCGGGTCCAGGTCCTCGCGGCTGTCGTAGATGAGGTCCGCGGCCATCCGGACCGTGGTCAGCGGGGTGCGCAGCTCGTGCGAGACGTCCGAGACGAAGCGCCGCTGCACCCGGGACAGCTCCTCCAGCTGGCGGATCTGCGCCTGGAGGGCATTGGCCATCCGGTTGAACGACTCGCCGAGGCGGGCGATGTCGTCCGTGCCGGTGACCTTCATCCGCTCTTCCAGGTGCCCGTCGGCGAGCCGCTCGGAGATGCCGGCGGCCATCCGGACCGGGGTGACCACCTGGCGCACCACGACCCAGGCGATGCCGCCCATCAGGATCACCACGAACACGCCGGCGGTCGCCAGGGTGCCGGTGATCAGGTCGAGGGTGTCGGTCTCCTGGCCGAAGGAGAACACGTAGAACATCTGGTAGCTGTTGCCGGCCGGGCCGGTGAACTGCATGCCGAGGGCCAGCCCGGGCTCGGTCCGCTCGTCGGCCCGGTGGATCCGGGCCGGCTGGTCGAACATCTGGCCGGGCTCGGAGTGGACCCTGTCCCGCAGGGTGTCGGGGACGCTGCTGGGCAGGATGTCGCCCGAGAAGCGCGGCGCGAAGCCGTTCTCCGGGACGATGGCGTCGGTGCCGGCGGCCATCGCGATCACCGAGTAGACGGTCTGCCCGCTCGCGGCCAGGTCGTTGACCTGGCGCAGCAGCCAGGTGCCGGTCTCCTCGATGGTGGGGTCGGGCGTGGCGCCGACCCGCAGCCGCTGGTCCTTCGCCTCGTCGATCTTCTTCAGTTCCGCCTGGAACCCGATCCTGGCCTGCTCGCGGGCGGCCGCCATCTTGGTGCCGAGCAGGCCGGTGCGCACCTGCGCCATCACGACCACGCCGAGCACCAGGACGACCGCGATGGACGCGAGCAGCGAGACCGCCACCACGCGCAGCTGGATCGACCGGCGGTACAACGCCGTCACCCGGCGCGCGGGCCGACGCAGCTGACGGGTCAGCAGCGCGAACGCGGCCGCCCGGCGCCGGCGGCGGGTGGTCGAACTCAGCACGGACCCGCGAACCGCGTCGGCCCCGTCGGTCGCGGAACCCGACGGGGCTTCGTCAGCCAGGTGCGTCACGTCAGCTGGGTCCGGCCTTGTAGCCGACGCCACGGACGGTCACCACGATCTCGGGGCGCTCCGGGTCCTTCTCGATCTTGGACCGCAGGCGCTGCACGTGGACGTTGACCAGGCGGGTGTCCGCCGCGTGCCGGTAGCCCCAGACCTGCTCCAGCAGCACCTCGCGGGTGAACACCTGCCAGGGCTTGCGGGCCAGCGCGACCAGCAGGTCGAACTCCAGCGGGGTCAGCGGGATGCCCCGGCCGTCCCGCTTCACCGAGTGGCCGGCCACGTCGATCACCAGGTCGCCGATGGTCAGCTGCTCGGGCGTCGGCTCCTCGGCACGGCGCAGCCGGGCACGCACCCGGGCCACCAGCTCCTTGGGCTTGAACGGCTTGGTGACGTAGTCGTCGGCACCCGACTCCAGGCCCACCACGACGTCGACCGTGTCGGTCTTCGCGGTCAGCATGACGATCGGAATACCGGACTCCGCCCGGATCTGCCGGCAGACGTCGATACCGTCCCGACCGGGCAGCATCAGGTCGAGCAGGACCAGGTCCGGCTTGGTCTCCCGGAACGCGGCTAGCGCCCTGTCTCCATCCGCGACGAAAAACGGCTCAAAACCCTCACCACGCAGCACGATACCGAGCATCTCGGCCAGTGCGGAGTCGTCATCAACGACGAGGACGCGTCCCTTCATGCGTCCATCCTCTCATTACCGCATTGTGACCTGCCGCACAGCAGTGCCAATGCTCCACAACGGCCAACTCCCCCCGCCGGTTAATTCCGGCCATACCGGGCGAATGTGCCCGGTCGGAACGCCTTCGAACGGTCCGCGGCCCACCGCCCGACCACCGGAAGGCCCCCGTTTCCGATCAGCGGCCGGATACCCATGGGGCCTCCCCAGGCCCCATGGCACGATGGGCGCTGCGCGCGGGCGAAAGATCCGCCCGGAACCGCGCCCGTGACGCCCCTCCGAGGAGCAGTGATGACCGACACTCCGGGCTGGGCCTCGCCCGGCTCGCCCGAGCCGCCCCGCGACGACGCCCGGCCCCCGGCCGACGCGCCCGCCGCCGTGCCCGGGCCGTCGGCACCACCGCAGGGCGCCCCGGCCCCCGGCTGGAACGGCCAGCAGGCCCGGCCCGACTGGAGCCGGCCCGCACCGGGCGGCCACCACCCCTACGGCTGGGGCGCTCCGCAGAGCCCCAAGCCCGGCGTCATCCCGCTGCGCCCGCTCGGACTCGGCGAACTCCTCGACGGCTCCGTCGCCACCATCCGCAAGCACTGGCGGACGACCCTCGCCCTCTCCCTCGGCATCGCCGTCGTCGAGCAGGCCGGCAACGTCGCCGCCCAGCTGCTGGTCAAGGGCAAGACCGGCCCCGCCACCCAGGTGACGACCATGCTCGCCTCGATGCCGCTGACGGTGCTGCTCGGCGTGGTCGCCACCGCGCTGCTCACCATGGTCGTCAGCCGCGCCGTCCTCGGGCAGTCCGCGACCGCCGGGGACGCCTGGCGCGACGCCCGCCGCCGGCTGCCCCAGCTGCTCGGGCTGACCCTGCTCACCGGCCTGATGTCCGGCGGCGTGGTGCTGCTCGGCTTCAGCCCCTGGTACTTCTACGCCACCGGCTCGGCGGGCGACCCCGGGACGGAGGCCCTCCTCTTCCTCGTCGGCATCCTGACCATCCCGGTCGGGTTCTGGCTGTGGATCCGGTTCAGCCTGGCCGCCCCCGCCCTGATGCTGGAGAAGCAGGGCGTGCGGACCGCACTGTCCCGCTCCCGGCGCCTGACCCTCGGCTCCTGGTGGCGCATCTTCGGCATCTCGCTGCTCGGCGAGGTGCTGACCTTCATCGTCGCCATGGTCATCGCGATCCCGTTCCGCTTCGCCGGACTCGTCCTCGGCTTCAGCGACTTCGACCGCCAGGTCGACCTCACCGCGGCCCACGAGCCCACCGCGATGCTGATCACCACCGCGATCGCCGGCATCATCGCCGCGACCCTCACCATCCCCTTCCGGGCCGCCCTCGGCGTCCTCATCTACATCGACCAGCGGATCCGCCGCGAGGCCCTGGACATCGAACTCGCCCGCGCCGCGGGCCTCGCCGAGCCCGGCGCCACCGGCTGGGGCGACCAGGCCGGCCGACCCCCCGCGAGGCGCTGACCCGGATGCCTACCTGGGGGGACAGGCTCCTCGTCGCGGACGGCGCCCCGGTCACCGTCCCGCGTGACCCGGCCCGCGACGCCGCCCGCGACGAGCTGCTCAACGCCGAGTACCACAAGCACGACCCGAGCGTCCTGGAACGGGTCATGACCTGGCTCAACGACCACATCACCGACGCGCTCGACAGCATCTCCGGCAACGGCACCAGCGGCACCACCGGCCTGGTGCTCTTCCTGATCGTCGCCCTGCTGATCGGCGCCGCCCTCTGGTGGCGCCTCGGCGCTCCACGGCGCGCGGCCCGCACCGTCCTCGACGTCTACGGCGTCGAAGGACCGCGCGGCGCCGGCCAGTACCGGGCCGACGCCGAACGGCACGCCGCCGCCGGGCACTGGAACGAGGCCGTCCGCGCGCAGATGCGAGCCCTGGTCCGGGCCCTGGAGGAACGCACCCTGCTCGACGTCCGCCCCGGCCGCACCGCCGACGAGGCCGCCACCGAGGCCGGCCGGGCCCTGCCCGACCACGCCGCCGCCCTGGCCGCCGCCGCCCGCACCTTCGACGACATCGCCTACGGCGAGCGCACCGCAGACCAGGCCGCGTACCAGCTGCTGCGCGAGCTCGACCGGACCCTGGAACGCGCCCGCCCGGCCCTGGGAGGAGCGGCATGACCAGCACCACCCCCGCGCCGCCCGCGCCGCAGCCGCCCACCGTCCCTGCCCCCGACGAGACGGCCACGACCAGTCTCGCCCTCACCGGCCGCGGCCTCTGGCGCCGGGCCCGCTGGTACCTGCTCGTCCTCGCCGTCCTGCTGATCGGCGCCACCGCCGTGGCCGCCCTCGGCCAGGACCGCCGCTACCCGCCGCTCGACCCGCGCTCTTACGACCAGGACGGCACCCACGCCGTCCTCGCGCTGCTCGAACACCAGGGCCTCAAGGCCGACCTCACCACCGACCTCATCAGCCACCCGGGCGGCGCCGACACCCTCGTCCTGCCCGAACCCGACCTGCTCGGCCCCGCCGAACTGCGCGCCGTCGCCGCAGCCCGGCACAGCCGGCTCGTCCTCATCGCCCCCGGTCCGGCCGCACTCAGCGCCCTGGCCCCCGGCATCCGCCCCTCCGACGAGGACGGCGGGCCCTCCTACGCCTCCGTCCGCAGCACCGCCGCACAGTGCCCGCTCACCGAGGCCGTGCGGGCCGGCAGCGCCGAGATCGGCGGAATGCTCTACACCAGCGGCAGCCGCGGCGCCGGCTGCTACCCGCGCGGCCACGGCTACCCGCTGGTCAGCGCCCCGACCGCCGGCGGCGACGTCATCGTGCTCGGCACCGGCGCCTTCCTGCACAACGAGCAGCTCGCCAAGGACGGCAACGCCGCCCTCGCCCTCGGCCTGCTCGGCTCCCAGCCCCGCCTCACCTGGCACCTGCCCGACTACAGCGTCCCGCCCGCCCAGGGCACCCGGGACAAGACCTTCGGCGACTACATCCCGGACGGCTGGCGCTGGGCCGGCTACCAGCTCGCCGCCGCGGCCGTCCTGACCGCCCTGTGGCGCGGCCGCCGACTCGGCCCGGTGATCAGCGAGAACCTGCCCGTGGTGGTCCGCGCCGCCGAGACCACCGAGGGCCGCGCCCGGCTCTACCGCCGCGCCAAGGCCCGCGGCCGCGCCGCCGAGGCCCTGCGCCGGGCCGCCGCGCACCGCCTCGCCCCCGCCCTGGGCGTCCCGCTCCACGCCGGCGCGCCCGACCCCGACACCCTGTGCGCGGCCGTGGCCGACCGCCTCCCCGAGCAGCCCGCCGGCGACGTCCGGGCCCTCCTCTTCGGCCCGCCCCCGACCGACGACGCCGCACTGCTGCGGCTCGCCGACGACCTCGACGCCCTCGAAAGGCAGGTACGGAACCCGTGACCGAACAGGCCACCGCCACCCCGTCCAGCACCCCCGGCGCGGCGGCTGCCACCCCGGGCACCCCCGACACCGCCGTCGACCCGCGCGCCGCACTCACCGCCCTGCGCGCCGAGATCGGCAAGGCCGTGGTCGGCCAGGACGCCGCCGTCACCGGCCTCGTCGTCGCCCTGCTCTGCGGCGGCCACGTCCTGCTGGAGGGCGTCCCCGGCGTCGCCAAGACCCTGCTGGTCCGCACCCTGTCCACCGCGCTCAACCTGGACACCAAGCGCATCCAGTTCACCCCCGACCTGATGCCCGGTGACGTCACCGGCTCCCTCGTCTACGACGCCCGGACCGCCGAGTTCTCCTTCCAGCCCGGCCCGGTCTTCACCAACCTGCTGCTCGCCGACGAGATCAACCGCACCCCGCCGAAGACCCAGGCCGCCCTGCTGGAGGCCATGGAGGAGCACCAGGTCACCGTCGACGGCGTGCCGCGCGCACTGCCCGTCCCGTTCCTGGTCGCCGCGACCCAGAACCCGGTCGAGTACGAGGGCACCTACCCGCTGCCCGAGGCCCAGCTGGACCGCTTCCTGCTCAAGCTGGTCCTGCCGCTGCCCGACCGGGACCAGGAGTTCCAGGTCCTGTCCCGGCACGCCGCCGGCTTCGACCCCCGCAACCTCGCCGCCGCCGGCGTCCGCCCGGTCGCCGGGCCCGCGCACCTCGCCGCCGCCCGCGAGCAGATCGCCAAGCTGACCGTCTCCCCCGAGATCCTCGCGTACATCGTCGACCTCTGCCGGGCCACCCGGCAGTCCCCGTCGCTGTCCATCGGCGTCTCGCCGCGCGGTGCCACCGCCCTGCTGGCCGCCTCCCGCGCCTGGGCCTGGCTCGCCGGCCGCGACTACGTCACCCCCGACGACGTCAAGGCCCTGGCCCTGCCCACCCTGCGGCACCGCGTCGCGCTGCGCGCCGAGGCCGAGATGGAGGGCGTCACCGCCGACTCCGTCATCCAGGCCGTCCTCACCCAGACGCCCGCCCCCCGCTGAACCACCCGTTCCCGAAGGAGCGCACCGCATGGCCCTCACCGGGCGAACCGCCCTGCTCGCCGCGCTCGGCACGCTCGTCGTGGGCCTGTTGCTGCCGTCCTGGGCCGGGATCGGCCTCGTCACCGGCACCGTGCTGCTCGCCGCCGTGATCGACCTGGTGCTCGCCGCCCCCGTCCGCAGCCTGGAACTCGGCCGGGGCGGCGACACCACCGTCCGGCTCGGCGAACCCGCCTCCGTCGAACTGACCGTCACCAACCCCTCCGGGCGGCCCCTCCGAGCCCGGATCCGCGACGCCTGGGCCCCGTCCGCCTGGCGGCCGGGCACCGCCGAGGCCGCCTCCCGGCACACCCTGCACGTCCCCGCCGGCGAGCGGCGCCGGGCCGTCACCGCACTCACCCCGACCCGCCGCGGCGACCACCACGCCCGGCGGGTGACGGTCCGTTCGCTCGGGCCACTCGGCCTGGCCGGCCGCCAGGGCTCGCACCACCTGCCCTGGACGGTCCGCGCCCTGCCCCCGTTCAACAGCCGCAAGCACCTGCCCTCCCGGCTCGCGCGGCTGCGCGAACTCGACGGCCGCACCTCCGTCCTGACCCGCGGCCAGGGCACCGAGTTCGACTCCCTGCGCGAGTACCTGCCCGGCGACGACGTCCGCTCCATCGACTGGCGGGCCAGCGCCCGCCGCAACACCGTCGCCGTCCGCACCTGGCGCCCCGAACGCGACCGGCACATCCTCGTCGTCCTCGACACCGGCCGCACCTCCGCCGGCCGGGTCGGCGACGCACCCCGCCTCGACGCCGCCCTCGACGCCGCCCTGCTGCTCACCGCCCTCGCCACCCGCGCCGGCGACCGCGTCGACCTGCTCGCCCACGACGCCCGCAAGCGCGCCGCGGTCGCCGGCAGCTCGCCCAGCGAGATCCTGCCGGCCTTCACCCACGCGATGGCCTCCCTCCAACCCGCCCTGCACGAGACCGACATGCGCTCACTGGTCTCCACCGCCCTCAAGATGGCACCGCACCGCTCGCTGATCGTCCTGCTCACCGGCCTCGACACGGCCCCGGTCGAAGACGGCCTGCGCCCGCTGCTGCCGCTCCTCACCAAGCGCCACGAGGTGGTCCTGGCCTCCGTCGCCGACCCCCACCTGGACGCCCTCGCCGCCGGGCGCGGCACCCTGGAGGCCGTCTACGGCGCCGCCGCCGCCGAACAGACCCGCGCCGACCGCCGTGCCACCGCCGACCTCCTCAGCCGCCACGGCGTCACCGTCCTCGACGCCTCCCCCGCCCAGCTCGCCCCCGCCCTCGCGGACACCTACCTCGCCCTCAAGGCCGCCGGCCGCCTCTGAGCCCTCGCCGTACGGACGGTCCCGTCTCTTGGTCCCGTTCCTTCAACGGGCAGGCCGTGGTGACGCGGCGTCACCCACCTGGTCCGTCAGCGACGCCGACGGGCGTTGAGCCGGGCGGCCTGGCGCGTCAGGTGGTCGCGCTCGGCGAGGTTGGGGGCCCGGTGGGCCGCCTCGGCGTACAGCCGGGCCGCCATCTCCAGGTCGCCGTCGCGCTCGTGGAGGTACGCCGCCACCGCCGTGTGGCGGGGCAGCGAGCCGTCCAGCTCCCCGAGTGCCGCCAGCCCGGCGCGCGGTCCGTCGGCCTCACCGACGGCCACCGCGCGGTTGAGCCGGACGACCGAGCTCTCGGTCAGGCGGGCGAGCTCGTCGTACCACTCGACGATCTGCACCCAGTCGGTCTCCTCGGCGGTGGGCGCGTCGGCGTGGAGCGCCGCGATGGCGGCCTGGGCCTGGAACTCGCCCAACCGGTCGCGGCCGAGGGCCGCTTGCAGGATCCCGACGCCCTCGGCGATCAACCCGGTGTCCCACCGGCCACGGTCCTGCTCGGCGAGCGGCACCAGGCTCCCGTCGGACGCGGTCCGGGTCCCGCGCCGGGCATGGTGGAGCAGCATCAGGGTGAGCAGCCCCGCCACCTCGGGGTGGTCGATCGCCTCCGCGAGCTGCCGGGTCAGCCGGATGGCCTCGGCGGCGAGGTCGACGTCCCCGGAGTAGCCCTCGTTGAAGACCAGGTAGAGCACGCGCAGCACGGTGGCGACGTCGCCGGGCCGGTCGAACCGCACCCCCGAGACGGTCCGCTTGGCCCGGCTGATCCGCTGCGCCATGGTCGCCTCGGGCACCAGGTAGGCCTGGGCGATCTGGCGGGTGGTCAGCCCACCCACGGCCCGCAACGTGAGCGCGACCGCCGACGGCGGCGTCAACGACGGGTGCGCGCACAGGAAGTAGAGCTGGAGCGTGTCGTCCACCGCGGACGCGGGCCCCGGCTCCGGTTCCTCCTCGACCCGGTCCTCGCGTCGGCGGCGGGCCGCGTCCGCCCGGGCCCCGTCGAGGAACCGGCGCCAGGCCACGGTGACCAGCCAGCCCTTGGGGTCCCGCGGCGGGTCGGCCGGCCAGACGCGGACCGCCTCGACCATCGCGTCCTGCACGGCGTCCTCGGCCGCCGCGAAGTCGGCTCCGCGGCGGACGAGGATACCGAGCACGCTCGGCGCGAGGCTCCGGAGCAGGACTTCGTCCACCGGGGAGGTCACTCGGTGACGGTGGGCGGCGCGGCCAGGAACGGACGCAGCTCCAGCCACTCGTGGATCGGCCGCCCGCCCGCCCCGGGAGCGGCCGACAGTTCCCCGGCCAGCTGGACGGCGCGCTCGTAGCTGTCGACGTCGATCACCATCCAGCCGGCGATCAGGTCCTTGGTCTCGGCGAACGGGCCGTCGGTCACCGGCGGGCGCCCCTCGCCGTCGTACCGGACGAACGTCCCCTCGGGAGCGAGTGCCTGGCCGTCGACGAACTCGCCGGTCTTCTCCAGCCGGTCCGCGAAGTCCTGCATGTACCGCACGTGCGCCGAGATCTCCTCGGGCGTCCATCGGTCCATGGGCACGTTGTTGACCGGAGCCGGGGCGCCTCGGTAGTGCTTGAGCAGCAGGTACTTGGCCATGATGTTCTCCTCGGTGCTGGTGCGACCCATTGTGGCCGCGTCCACCCCGGGGACGGAGCCAGCCACGGGTTCTCGACATGGCCGGCCGAACTTTTTTGAACTTTCGTGGGGACTTTCGTGGGGCCCTGGTGAGGTGCTCCCGTGGGCCGGAAATGCAAAGAACCCCCATCCGGTTTCCCGGATGGGGGTTCTCTGTGAATGATTGTTCGGCGGCGTCCTACTCTCCCACAGGGTCCCCCCT
>NZ_JBHWIR010000120.1:0-9735 GCF_042731835.1 Kitasatospora sp. NPDC059817
GGGGGGGGGGGGGGGGCCGGGGGGCCCCCGGGGGGGGGGCGCCGGGGGCGGGCGCGGGGGGCCGTTCGCGGTCAGTGCCCGCGGGCGATCCAGTCCGGCAGGGCCGGGGCCTCGGCGCCGATGGTGGTCGGGTCGCCGTGGCCGGTGCGGACCACCGTCTCGGCCGGGAGCGACAGCAGCCGCTCGCGGATCGAGTCGATGATCGTCGGGAAGTGCGAGAACGACCGGCCGGTCGCGCCCGGGCCCCCGTGGAACAGGGTGTCGCCGGTGAAGACGGTGCCGAGCTCCGGCGCGTACAGGCAGACCGCGCCCGGGGCGTGGCCCGGGGTGTGCAGGACGGTCAGCTCGGTGCCGGCGACCTCGATCCGCTGCCCGTCGGCGAGTTCGCCGTCCGGGAGGCGCTCGGGATGGGTGAGCTTCCACAGCGGCAGGTCGTCCGGGTGCAGCAGGATCGGCGCGCCGGTGCGGGCCGCGAGGGCCGGGGCGGCGTCGATGTGGTCGTTGTGCGCGTGGGTGGAGACGATCGCCAGCAGCCGGCGCCCGCCGAGCGCGGCCTCGATCGCGTCGGCGTCGTGCGCGGCGTCGATCACCACCGCCTGCTCGTCGTCGCCGACGATCCAGACGTTGTTCTCCACCTCCCAGCTGCCGCCGTCGAGTTCGAAGGTCCCGGCGGTGACCAGCCGGTCGATCCGCGCGTTCACAGGACCACGACCGAACGGAGCACGTCGCCCTGGTGCATGCGCTCGAACGCCTGCTCCACCGCGTCGAGTTCGATGGTCTCGGTGACGAACGCCCCGAGGTCCAGGCGGCCCTGGAGGTGGAGGTCGATCAGCATCGGGAAGTCCCGCGAGGGCAGGCAGTCGCCGTACCAGGAGGACTTCAGCGCGCCGCCGCGGCCGAACACGTCGAGCAGCGGCAGCTCCAGCGTCATCTCCGGCGTGGGCACGCCGACCAGGACGACGGTGCCGGCCAGGTCGCGGGCGTAGAAGGCCTGCTTGTAGGTCTCCGGGCGGCCGACGGCCTCGACCACCACGTCCGCGCCGTTGCCGCCGGTCAGCTCCCGGATCGCCTCGACCGGGTCGGTGCTGCGGGAGTTGACGGTGTGGGTGGCGCCGAGCCTGCGGGCCGTCTCCAGCTTGCGGTCGTCGATGTCGACGGCGATGATCTTCGACGCACCCGCCAGCCGCGAGCCCATCACGGCCGCGCCGCCGACGCCGCCGCAGCCGATCACCGCGACCGAGTCGCCGCGGCCGACGCCCCCGGTGTTGATGGCGGCGCCGATGCCCGCCATCACACCGCAGCCCAGCAGGCCGGCGACGGCCGGCGAGACCGCCGGGTCGACCTTGGTGCACTGGCCGGCCGCGACCAGGGTCTTCTCGGCGAACGCGCCGATCCCCAGCGCCGGGGACAGCTCGGTGCCGTCCAGCAGCGTCATCTTCTGCTTGGCGTTGTGGGTGTTGAAGCAGTACTGCGCGCGGCCGCGCCGGCAGGCGCGACACTGGCCGCACACCGCGCGCCAGTTGAGGACGACGAAGTCGCCCGGCTCGACCTCGGTGACGCCCTCGCCGACCGACTCGACGACGCCCGCCGCCTCGTGCCCGAGCAGGAACGGGAACTCGTCGTTGATGCCGCCCTCGCGGTAGTGGAGGTCGGTGTGGCAGACCCCGCAGGCCTGGATTTTGACCACCGCCTCGCCCGGCCCCGGGTCCGGCACCACGATCGTGGTCACCTCCACGGGCGCGCCCTTGGCGCGCGCGATGACTGCCTTGACCTGCTGGGCCATCCGATTCCACCTCCGTCGGCCGATGCGGCTCTGCACCGGCGTGACCTGCGACAAACGACTGCCCACGAAGCGTAGCGCCCGTAGCGACGGGCGCCGACGGGGCGGGCCCGGTGATCCGGCTCACCGCACCGGCCGCAAAGGCGTCATATGCCGTCGAGATATCCGCCGGACCCCCGGCGCGGCCCGCAGGGCAGGGCGCGCGGGCGCCGCCGAGCGCCCGTCAGCGTGCCTCGAAGTGCCCGGAAAGGAGCGCCGTTGGCTGGAAGTGCCGCTGACGCGCGCACCGCCGCCCACGTACGGTCGTAGCAGAAGCGGTCCACGCGACCACGCTCAGCACATCCGCCCCACCCGACGGTGCGCCACCGCGCGCCGTCCGCGCCGAGGCGTACCGACCGTACGCCGTCGCACGATTCGCGCCATCCCCCGTTCCGGTCCGCGTTCGCCTTCGCTTCCGCCTTCGATCCGCCGTTCGTCCCACCTGATCCGCCGTTCGTCCCGATCTGCCGTCCCACCTGATCCGCCGTTCGTCCCGGTCCGCCGAACCCGGCCCGGGCCGAGCCGCCCGCCGGCCCGCCCCACCCGTCCCCGCACCATCCCGGTTCCACCCCCCGTCGGGCCGTCACGTACGGCCCCCCGCCCTGGAGTCTGGAGTACGGATGTCCGCCGAGAACAGTGCGACCGGTGCCGGAACCGGCACCGTCCCGCTCATCCCGATGCACTGCCTGCGCCGCCTGGAGCCCGGCCCGCCCCGGCTCGCCGCGCTGCCGACCGGCACGCCCGTCTGGCTGGTCAGCCGCCACGCGGACGTGCGGCAGGTGCTGACCGACCCGCGCCTGGGCCGCGCCCCGCTGTACGCGCCGGACGCGCCGCCGATCGCCGTCATCCCGAACATCCTCGACAGCCCGCAGGGCCTGCTGAACATCGACGGCACCGAGCACCAGCGGCTGCGCCGCACCGTGCAGCGGGCCTTCACGCCGCGCGCCATCGCCCGCTGGCGGCCCTGGGTCGCCTCGGTGGTCGAGGCCCTGATCGACGAGATGATCGACCACGGCTCCCCCGCCGACATCGTGGCCGGCTATAGCCGCAAGCTGCCGGTCCAGGTGATCACCCGGCTGATGGGGCTCGACAACCTGGACGGCAAGAAGCTCTCGCACTGGAGCGACCACGCGCTCTCGGCCACCGCCTACACGGCCGAGGAGATCGCCACCGCCATGGCCGAGTTCGCCGGCTTCGGCGCCGCGGTGATCGCCGAACGCCGCGCCGACCCCGGCGAGGACCTGGTCAGCAGCCTGCTGGCGGCCGCGGCCGAGGACGGTTCGATCGCCGAGGAGCAGTTGGTCACGCTGGTCATCGGCCTCGTCGTGGCCGGCCACGAGACCACCATGACCAGCCTCGGCAACGCGCTGGTCTACCTGCTCACCGAGGACCGCGAGGCCTGGCAGCGGCTCGCCTCCGACGAGGCCAGCGCGACCGCCGCGACCGAGCAGATCCTGCGCGCCGTCCCGCTCGGCGACGGCCAGCACCTGCCCGGCCTGCTGCGCCGCACCATCGAGGACGTCGAGATCGGCGGGGTGGTCATCCCGGCGGGCAGCGTCGTCGCCGCCGACACCGTCGCCGCCAACCAGGACCCGACGGTCTTCACCGGGGACCTGCTCACCGAGCTGTTCTCCCCGCTGGCCGCGCCGATGCTGACCTTCGGCGCCGGGCCGCACCACTGCCTGGGCGCCTGGCTGGCCCGGATGGAGCTCGAACTCGCCCTGCACCGCCTGGCCCGCCGGCTGCCCTCGCTGCGCCTGACCGGGCCGGTCGAGGAGATCGACTGGCGGCGGGGCCTGCTCACCCGCAGCCCCGAGACCCTCCAGGTCGCCTGGTGACGGCCACGCCGGGGACGGGCGCCGACGCGGTGGTGGTCCGGGTCGACCGGGACCGCTGCATCGGCTCCGGGATGTGCGCCCTGAGCGCCCCCGGCTCGCTGGCGCTCGGCGCCGACGGGCTGGCCGAGCCGGTGGCCGATTACGCGGCCGACGGCGCCGAGCTGACGGAGGCGCTGGCCGACGCGGTCGACTTCTGCCCGGTCGAGGCGCTGACCCTCTACTCGGCCGCGGGTGGCTACCGGATCGCCCCGGCGGAGTGACCGCGCCCCCCGGCGCCGCCTGCCGCACCACGGCGGGCGGCGCCGGGGGCGTTCCCGGATCGATGAGCCTGGCTAATCGACGGATGAGCTCATCGATCTTGTTCCGCCCTCGGCGCGGCTGATGGGCTGGCCCCATGACCGACGCCGACACCCTCGCGCCCCCGGCCGCCCCCGGCAGCCCGCCCCGCTGGGCACCGATCACCGCCGTGGCCCTCGCCACCTTCACCGTGGTCTCCGCCGAGATGATGCCCGTGGGGCTGCTGACCCCCGTCTCGAAGACCCTCGGCGTCTCCGACGGCGTCACCGGGCTCTCCCTGACCATCACCGGGCTCCTCGCCGCCGTCCTGTCCCCGTTCGTTCCCGCGCTCACCGGGCTCCGGGACCGCAAGCACGTGCTGATCGCCTTCATGCTGCTGCTGTCGCTGGCCAACGCGCTCACCGCGCTCGCCCCCAGCTACCCAGTACTGGCCGCCGCCCGCGTCCTGCTCGGCCTCGCGATGGGCGTCGTGTGGGGCATCACCGCGGGGCTGGGCCCACGCCTCGCCGACGGGCCGCGGATCGCCCTCGCCACCACGCTGATCTTCTCCGGCGTCTCCATCGCCTCGGTGCTCGGCGTCCCCCTCGGCACCTACCTCGCGGCACTGCTCGGCTGGCGCTCCGCGTTCTGGGCCCTCGCCCTGCTCGGCGCGGTGTCCGCCGCCGTCCTCGCCCGCACGCTCCCCGCCCTCCCCGTCCACGAGCGCGGCCGGCTCGACCGGATCGCGGACGCGCTGCGCAACCGGGGCGTCGCCGCCGGACTCGCCGTCACGGCGCTGGTCGTGCTCGGCCACTTCACCGGCTACACGTATGTACGGCCGGTGCTCGAACTCGACGCAGGCCTGAGCAGCGGCGTCATCGCCGCCTGCCTGCTGGTCTACGGACTGGCCGGCGTCGCCGGGAACTTCACCCTCGGCCCGCTGGCCGGCCGGCACCCCAAGGCGGCCGTGGCCACCGCCCTCGCGGGCGTCGCGCTCGCCACCGCCCTGCTGCCGCTCCTCACCGGGAGCGTGGTGGCGGTGCTGCTCGCGCTCGTCGTCTGGGGCGCCTCGTACGGCGGGGTCTCGATCTCCACCCAGACCTGGGTCCGGATCGCCGACCCCGCCCGGATCGAGGCCTCGGCGGCGCTGTGGGCGGGCGTGTTCAACGCGAGCATCGCGCTGGGCTCGCTCGCCGGCGGGCTGGTCATCGACCGGGCCGGGACCCACGCCGTGCTCCTCACGGCGGCGCTGATCACGGCGGCCGGACTGCTGCTCGCCGCCGTCACGCGCCCACGGCGGTGAGCGCCCGTACGAAGGCCCCGGCCAGCGGGTGCGGCCGCCGCTCGCCCTGCACCACCAGCAGCGTGGACGGTTCCAGGCCCGGCACCGGCAGATAGCGGATGTCCGGCCGCTGGACGTACGCCGTGCTCGCCTCGCACAGCAGCAGCCCCAGGCGGGTGCTGGCCACCGTCGACAGCCCCTCCTGGAGCGTGGCCGCGCCCGCCGGGTAGGCCAGTTCCCGCCCGTCCGGCGCCTGCCGCGGGGCGTTCGCCCGGCGCCAGTAGTCCGGGGCGGGCCCCCGCGGTTCGATCAGCGCCAGCCCGGCCAGTTCGTCCGTGGAGACGCTCGCCGCCCCGGCCAGGCGGTGCCCGGCGGAGAGGGCGACGTACATCGGCTGCCGCGAGAACTCCAGCAGCACCCGCAGGCCGTCCTCCCGGCACGGGGACAGCACGATGGCCAGGTCGATCTCGCCCCGGCCCAGGTGGGAGAACGGATCCCCCCAGGACAGTTCGACGAGCTGGGCCGCGCCCTCCGGAAGGCCCGCGATCGCCCTGGCCACCGGCTCGTACACGGCGCACTGGAACCCCAGGCGCAGCGGCCGGTCCGTCGAGGCGGCCCGGGCGCGGGCCGCCTCGAAGCCCTCCCGGAGCCGGTCGACGGCGGGCACCACCTGCTCGGCCAGCTCGCGCCCCAGCTCGGTCAACTCGACCCGCCGGCTGGTCCGTTCGAACACCGGGGCGCCGACCCGGCCCTCCAGCCGCTTGATCAGCTGGGAGACCCGGCCCTGCGAGACGCCCAGGAGCTGCGCCGTCCGCCCGAAGTGCAACTGGCGCACCAGGACGGAGAAGCACTCCAGTTCCTGGAGCGGCAGCTCCGGCAGCACGGGGCCTGGCGTCGTCCGATCCACCCCGGCAGTCTAGGGCGCGTCCTCGAACCCCCGCCTGCGCGCCCTAGGTGTTCTGACCCGTGAGGTCGGGAACGCCGCAGGCCAGCGCCGCGCGCAGCTCGGCGGCCGGGTCGCCCGCGTGGTACGGGCGTTCGCTCTCCTCGATGTGGTCCAGGAACTCCTGGTAGCGCAGCGCGTAGGACAGGTGGTACAGCGGTTCGACCAGCTCCAGCGCGCGCCACGGCCGGGATCCGGGCGCGTGCTCGCTCCAGGCCTTCAGCCAGACCTCGACGAGGTGCTGCCAGCGCTCCGGCGCGAGGTAGGCGCGCGGGCGCAGCCCGTCCAGGGCGGGGTGGCCGAGGTAGGAGTCGGCGTAGTCGACGACCACCGGACGCTTGCCGTCGGAGCGCCAGTTGCCGGGGTGGAAGTCGCCGTGCACCAGGGTCTCGGGGAGGCCGCAGGCCGCCAACTCCTCCAGCAGAGCGGGGAGTTCGGCGACCAGTCGGCGGACGCCGGCCAGTTCCCCGGGCGTCAGGTCGGTCTCGCCGGGGAGCCGGTCGAGCAGCGCCTGCGCCTGGGCGAGCAGGGTGCGGGGCGTCCGGTCGCGCAGCCCGGCCGTCGCCGCGCGCCCGTCGGCGGCCAGCGCCGCCTGGGCGGCGACCAGCCGGGGCACCACCTCCTCGACGGTGTCGAGGGACGGCACCCAGCAGTCCTCGCCGGGCACGTGGTCCAGCAGCAGCCGCCCGCCCGCCGGGTCGGCGGCCAGCACCGGCGGCACGAGCCCCGGGTCGACGCTGCCGAGCAGCGCGATCACCTCGCCCTCCCGGGCGTTGAAGGCGGGCGTCGTGGTCTTCAGCCAGGCGTCGCGGCCGGTGGCCGTCGGGAGGCGGACGAGGCCCGACAGGTTCCACGTCCGGATCTGCCGCGCCGGGCCGGCGACCGGCCGGCCGGCCCCGGCCAGCTCTGCCTCCGCCCAGGCCAGCGCCTCCCCCAGCCCGGCCGGCGTGGCCCAGGCCGCGCGGCGCTCGGCGGGGCCGAGCAGCGCGGCCGTCCCGGCGTCCAGCGGCCTGGCTTCGACGGCCGTCGGCCGCTCCAGCGCCTCGGCGTGGTAGCACACCTGCCCGCCGTGCCCGCCGCGCCCGCCCTGCTCGCTCCGCCCCTCCACCAGCCGCAGCACCAGCACCGGCACCCCGGCGAGTTCGGCCGCCCGCGCTCCCACCCCGTCCACCGACGACCACCACCCGCCCGCCGCCTCGAACGGGCCCACGGGGCCGAAGTACTCGCCCCCGTGGGTGAGATGGACCGTGACGGTGCGTTCGCTCGCTCGCTGCATCCGGGCAGCTTCGCCCACCCGGGCCCCGTATGCGAGCGAATTTCCGGACGCCTCGGGCCGGTCCCGGGCCGGTCCCGGCCCGATCGCGTTCGCGCTACGGGATCGCCACCGCCGCGCCGGACACCCGGATCCGGCTGTCCGCCGTCCGCAGTTCGACGTGGAGCACGCCCGGGCGGCCCAGGTCCTCACCCTGGTGGAGGGTCAGCACCGTCGGGGCCGCCGCCGCGCCCTGCTCCCGCAGGTAGGCGCCGAAGGCGGCCGCGGCGGCGCCGGTGGCCGGGTCCTCGACGACGCCGCCGACCGGGAAGGGGTTGCGGACGTGGAAGACGTCCCGGGCCTCGCGCCAGACGAGTTGGAGGGTCACCAGGTCGCGGGCCCGGGTGTAGGCGGCGAGGCCGTCGAAGTCGTAGTCGAGGCGGGCCAGGCGGTCGCGGGTGGCGGCGGCGAGGACGAGGTGGCGGGCGCCGGCGTAGGCGATCCGGGGCGGCAGGGCCGGGTCGAGGTCGGTGCGGGCCCAGCCGAGCAGGGCGAGGACCTCGTCGACGTCGGCGTCGGTCACGTCCTCCACCTGCGGCTCGACACTGGTCAGGGTGGCGCGCAGGACGCCCTCCGCGTCCTGGTCGACCTGGACGGGGACTTCGCCCGCGGCCGTCGTGAAGACGTAGTGCCCGGGGCCGGTGCGGGCGGCGAGCGCGACGGCGGAGGCGACCGTGGCGTGGCCGCAGAACGGCACCTCGGTGAGCGGGCTGAAGTACCGGACTCCGTAGGCGCCTTCGGTCGCTCCCGCGGTCAGGAAGGCCGTCTCGGAGTAGCCGAGCTCGGCGGCGATGGCGAGCATCCGCTCGTCGGTCAGGCCTGCGGCGTCGAGAACGACGCCCGCCGGGTTGCCGCCCTCGGGGCGGGTGGTGAAGGCGGCATAACGCAGGATGCGGGGTGAGGCGTCGTCGGTCATGCCCGGACGAACGCGTTCCGCTCCCCCACTGTTCCCGCTCACCTGTTGCCGGTTCGCCGACCCGCCGGTCACCACGACACCGGTCACCGCAGCAACGCCTCCAGGAAGTCCGAGCCGAGCCGGGCGCTGCCCGGCAGGTCGAGCTGGTAGAGCATGTACCGCCCGCGCCGCTGGGTGATGAGCAGCCCCGCCTTGCGCAGGACGGCCAGGTGCCGGGACACCTCGGGCGCGCTGAGCTGCCAGGTGGTGGCGAGTTCGCCGGTGGTGTGCGCGCCGCGGGCCATGGTGCGGGCCAGGCGCAGCCGGACGGGGTGGGCGAGGGCTTCCAGCCGCTGCTGGACGAGGGCCAGCGAGACGGGTTCGGGGATGCCCGCCTCGGCGACGGGGTACTGGAGGACCGGACGCCAGCCGGGGGTGTACACCACCACGAGGTGGGGCCGGCCGAAGGCGGTGGGGATGAGGGTGACGCCGCCGCCGTCGGTGCCGCTGGTGGCGTTGTCCTGGAGCTTGTCGACGACGATCCGCCGCCGCCCGTCGGCGCCCTGGTCGAGGGCGACGGAGGGTGAGACCGCGGCCAGCGCCTCGGCGGGGCCGCGCCGGGCCAGCAGGTCGGCCTTGCGCCGGGCGTCGGCGGCCAGGGCGGGCAGGACGCGCTGCCAGGCGTCGGCGAAGAACGCCGACTCGCAGTCCTCCAGCATCCGCCGGACGAGGGCCCGGACGGCGGGCGGGTCGGCGAGCAGCCGGTCCGCGAAGGCGGCCTGCCGGGGGCCCCGGGCGAGCGCGAGTTCGCGGGCCCGCTCGTTGGCCACCGGGTCGGTGAGCGGGGAGGGCGCCCGGCGGGCCGGCCGGGAGGAGCCGCAGGTGGTGACGAGGGCGGCGGCGACGTACAGCTCGTCGTCCATCCGGTCGACGGCGTCGAGCTCGTCGGCCAGGGTGGCGCCGGGCAGGCCGGGGACGAGGAAGTCGGCGCGGGAGGAGCGCCAGAGGAAGTCGGCCTCCAGCAGCCGCTCGGACAGCACCGGCGGAATCGTCGCGGCGGTGCTGGACGCCCAGCCGCGCAGCGCGGGGTGGTGCGCGGGCTCGGCGAGGACGTCCAGCATCGCGGTCAGCTCGCCCAGCGGGGACGGCGTGAAGAGCAGGCGCTCGTCGGGCAGGCCGGTGATGTCGATGGTCACGCTCATGCGCCCGCCGTGCTCCTCCCGGCAGGGGCGTCCGCCCACCCGCGCCTCTTGATGATCGGTTCGCTCACGACGGCGATCCTGCCACCCGCCCGGATCCGCTCCCGCGGCGGGTTTGGGGGTGGGGGGAAGCACCATGGCCCGCCGGCGCGGCCCGGGGCGCGGTCACCG
>NZ_JBHWIR010000120.1:9745-24229 GCF_042731835.1 Kitasatospora sp. NPDC059817
CCGCCCTTTTTTTTTTCGGGGTCCCCCCCGCCCGGCCCCCCCCCCCCCCCCCCGCACCCCCCCCCCGGTTGTTGGGGGTTCCCCACAAACCCCCCGTGCCCGGCGGGCCGGGCAGGGCGGACGGTACCGGCCATGAGCCTGATCCAGGAGAAGTCCGTCCATGACCACGCCGCCGCCCGCGACCACACCGCCGCCCGCGACGGCCGGCCGCCGGCCCCGCCGATCGGTACGAGCCGCCGGGGCCCGTTCACGCTGCTGCGGCTGCTGACCGCCGCGGGCGGGCCCCGGTACGCGGCCGCGCTGGTGGTGGACGCGGTGGGCTCCGGCCTGCTGCGGCCGTTCCTGCTGCTGTACGGGATCGGGGTGCTGCACCTGGGCGCGGCGGCGGCGGGGCTGGCGATGTCGGCGGGGATGGTGGCGGGCCTGCTGGTGATGCCGCTGACCGGCCGGTGGATCGACCGCGGCGCCCGGACCCTCCCGGCGGCGGCCACCTTGGCGGTGCGGGCGGCGGGCGCGCTGGCGCTGCTGGTCGCGGACGGCCTGCCGGGGTTCGTGGCGGCGTCGGTGCTGATCGGGGTGGGCAGCCAGTCCTGGCCGACCACGCACGCGGCGGTGGTCAGCACGCTGACCGAGGGCCGGCTGCGGGACGCCGCGCTGGCGGCCGGGCGGTCGCTGCGCAACGCGGGGCTGGGCGCGGGGGCGCTGCTGGCCACGCTGGTGGTGACCGGCGGGGCGGGCGCGATCCGGGTGCTGGCCGGGGCGACGGGTGCGGCCTGCCTGGCCGCCGCCGCGCTGGTGCTGTCGCTGCGGGTGCGCGCGCCACACCGGGCCGCCGACCGGGCGGTGGACGTGCGGGAGCAGGGCGAGTCGCTGCGGCGGATCAGCCTGCTGAGCCTCGCCAACCTGCCGTACGCGTTCTGCTTCGACGTGCTGGAGGTGGCGCTGCCGGCGCTGCTGGTGCTGCACCTGCACGCCTCCCCGGCGTGGTCGTCGGGAGTGTTCGTGGGCAACACCGTGCTGGTGGTCGCGCTGCAGCTGGTGCTGGTGCTGCGGCTCGCGGACCGTTCGCGGCGGGCCGTGCTGGCCGCCTCGGGGGTGACGCTGGCCCTGGCCTACCTGGGGTACTGGGCGGTCGGGTCGCTGGGCGGCACGGCGGGCGCGGCGGGCGCCGCGGCGGTCTCGGTGGTGTTCACGCTGGGCGAGATCCTCTACACCGGTGCGGGGACGGCCCTGGTGACGGCCGCCGCCCCACCACACCTGCTGGGGCGGGCGCTGGCACGCTGGGAGCTCTCCTCGGGCGTGGGCCGGGCGGCGGCGCCGGCGACGCTGATGGCGCTGCTGGCGGCCGGTCCGGGGGTGCTGTGGCCGGTGCTGGCCGGGGCGACGCTGCTGGGGGCGCTGGCGGTGCTGCGACTGGCCCCGAGGGCGTGACGCCCACGGCGCGGGTCGGATCGGGCCCGGTCCCACCCCCGCCCCTCCTCCGGATGCGGAGCGCACCCGCAAGGCCGATGCTGGCGGCGAGGCGTGCCCGGCAGGAGGAAGGACAACAGACCCATGAGTGCTCTCGACTTCGAGATCATCGACAGCCCCGACAGCTCGCTCAACAAGACCTCCGTCCTGGTCACCGGCCCGCAGGACGCCCTGCTGGTGGACGCCGGGTTCACCCGCTCCGACGGCCGCCGGCTGGTGGAGCGGATCCGCGCCGCCGGCAAGCGGCTGGCCGCGGTCTTCGTCAGCCACGGGGACCCGGACTTCTACTTCGGCGCCCAGGAGGTCCAGGACGCCTTCCCGGAGGCACGGTTCCTGGCCACCGCCTCCACCGTCGAGCACATCCAGGAGACGTTCGAGGGCAAGCTCAAGGCCTGGGCCCACCTCGGCCCCGAGCTGCCCACCCGGCTGGTCCGCCCCGAGGTGCTGCACGGGGACGAACTCGTCTTCGAGGGGCACCGGTTCGAGCTGCGCGGCGCCGACTTCCACCTGCCCGACCGGCACTACCTCTGGCAGCACCACCACCACGCCGTACTCGGCGGCGTGCTGCTCTTCGAGGGCCTGCACGTGTGGACGGCCGACACCCCCGAGCAGGCCCAACGCGCCGCCTGGATCGACCTGTTGGACGGGATCGAGGCGCTCGAACCGCAGTTCGTCGCGGCCGGCCACCGCACCGCCGGCGCGGCCACCGACCTCACCTCCGTCCGCCACACCCGGGACTACCTGCGCGCCTTCGAGACCGAGATCGGCCGGGCCCCGGACGCGACCGCCGCGAAGGAGGCGCTGGAACGGCGCTTCCCCGACCTGGGGCTGAAGATCGCCGTCGACCTCGGCACCAAGGTCGCCATGGGCGAGATGGCCTGGGGCTGAGCGACGATGATCGAGATCCCGAGGGACACCGCCTCGTTCGCCGAGTCCTCCGCCCCGGCCGACGTGGTCCGCCGCCAGTACCTGGCCTCCGCCCACGGCGACCTGGCCGCCCTGCGCGCCACGCTCGCCGACGACGTGGAGTGGACCGAGATGGCCGGCTTCCCGCTGGCCGGCACCTACCGCACCCCGAAGGGCGTCACCGCCAACGTCATGGAGCGCCTGGCCGCCGCCTGGGAGAACTGGACGGCGCACGACGACACCTACGTGGTCGACGGCGAGAACGTGGTGGTGCTGGCCCGCTACACGGCCGTGCACAAGGCCACCGGAAAGCCGCTCGCGGTGCGGGTCGCCCACCACTTCACGGTGCGCGGCGGCCGGATCGTCCGCTTCGAGCAGTTCGCCGACACCGCGCTGGTCCGGGAGGCGATGACCCCGTAGCGGGTTCCTTGACCGCGCCCGCACCGGTGCGCGTTCACCCGTACGGGGGAGCGCGGCGCGGCGCGCCCGGCACGGCCTCGACACGCCACCCGGACGGCGGCAGGCTGGCCCCTGATTCCGGCCGGAGAGCGAGGAGTTCAGCATGGGCACGGGCACGGCGGGAACAGCGGGAACGGCGGAGGGCGGCGGGCGCGAGCGGCCGATCGTGATCGTCGGGGCGTCCCTGGGCGGCGCGATGGCCGCCCAGGCGCTGCGCGAGGCCGGGTACCGGGGCGGCATCGTCCTGATCGGCGACGAACACGAGCGCCCGTACGAGCGGCCGCCGCTGTCGAAGGGGTACCTGCTCGGCAAGACGCCCCGGGAGAAGATCTACGTCCACCCGCCGCAGTGGTACGGGGAGCAGGACGTCACGCTGCGGCTGGGCACGGCGGTGGCCGCGATCGACCCGGCCGGACACACCGTGACGCTCACCGACGACGGCCAGGTCAAGTACGCCAAACTGCTGCTCACCACCGGCTCGACCCCACGCCGGCTGCCGGTGCCGGGCGCGGACCAGGACGGCGTGCTCTACCTACGCCGGGTCGAGGACAGCGACCGGATCAAGGCCGCGCTGCGCCCCGGCGCCCGGGTCGCGGTGATCGGCGCGGGCTGGATCGGCCTGGAGGTGGCGGCAGCGGCCCGGGAGGCCGGCGCCGAGGTGACGGTGCTGGAGGCCGCCGAACTGCCGCTGCTGCGGGTGCTGGGCCGGGAGGTGGCGCAGGTCTTCGCCGATCTGCACCGCGACCACGGCGTCCAGCTGCGGTTCGGCGTCGAGGTCACCGAACTGACCGGCTCCGGCGGCACGGTGAGCGGCGTGCGGCTGGGCGACGGCACGACGGTGCCGGCCGACGCGGTGGTGGTCGGCATCGGCATCACCCCGGCGACCGGCCTAGCCGAGGCCGCCGGACTGGAGATCGACAACGGCATCAAGACCGACCAGCAGCTGCGCACTTCGGACCCGGACGTCTACGCGGCCGGCGACGTCGCCAACGCCTACCACCCGCTGTTCGACACGCACCTGCGGGTCGAACACTGGGCCAACGCCGTCAACCAGCCGCAGACCGCCGCCCGCGCGATGCTCGGGCACCCGGACGCGGTGTACGACCGAATCCCGTACTTCTTCAGCGACCAGTACGACGTTGGTCTGGAATACGTCGGCTACGTCGAACCGGACGGCTACGACCAGGTGGTGTTCCGCGGCGACCCGGCCACCCGGGAGTTCATCGCCTTCTGGCTGGCCGCCGGCCGGATCCTGGCGGGCATGAACGTCAACGTCTGGGACGTCACCGACCCGATCCGCGAACTCGTGCGCTCCGGCCGGACGGTGGACCCGAAGGCCCTGGCCGACCCGGACACCCCGCTCGGCAAGATCTGACACAGGGACGAACACCCGTCGTCCGCACGACCACGCGGATCGTCCGCCTCTGACCCCCCCCCCAACGCAACGATGCCCCTCCCCGTTTCGGGGAGGGGCATCTGAAGTCAGTCCCTCAGCACTGGGGGAGGCCGTTGCTGCCTCGCGCGTGCCACAGGTCATAGTTGTCGACATATGCGCCATACACATAGTCGTTGAAGTATTGCCGACCGATAGACCCGTAGTAGTACTCGGTGTTGATGTAATACCAAACGTCGCCCTGCTGGGCGATGTCCTCACCAACCGCCCAGCAGCGGACGTTCACAAAATCCCCGGGGGCAAGGTCACGGTGGATATCCTTGTTGGCCGTCCAGGGCGACCAGTACAGCCCCACATGGTGGGTCGTCTTCAGGGTGACCGGGTAGTCCCCGGTGTCCGCGTGGGCGGGCCCGGTCGTCAGCGCGAGCCCTCCGGCTGCCAGCGCGCCAGCCACAATAGCCCGCACCACACGTTGCCTCAGGTTCCGTTTCATTCTGGTCCCCCCGTGAAGATCGGTGCCGACGCCGCTGATGCCACCAGCCTCGACACTGAGCTTGGCAGCTTACCCGCCATCCGACAACGGCCAGTTCCCGCCAGCCCAGACCCGTTACGGCAAACGCACCTTGCTCACGTCACTCCAGGCCAGGTAAACCACCTGACCCTGAACGCAAAGAAGCCCCTCCCCCAGATCGGGGAGGGCGCCTTTCGTGTTTCAGGCCGGCTACCAGCCCACCACGGAGAATGGTTCGCCTTTCAGATACCGGCTGATCCCGGCCTCGTTGTAGGGCTGGGTGTTCTCCGGAAGATCGTTGAGTGGGTACCACCCGACACCGGCGCACTTGTGGGGTTCGGCGTTGTACGGTTCGCCGTTCCACTCGGAGGCGGCGAGGAACCAGCCGACGCGCGCCTCTCCCTCTGGGTTGCGGTAGTGCATGACATGGACAACCCGAACGGCCTCTCGGTGAACTTCCACGCCCACCTCCTCTCGGGCTTCGCGGATCGCTGCCGAGATCACGTCCTCGTCCACGTCGACCTTCCCGCTGGGGAGATTGAGCAGGCCGTCGCTGTAGCCGGTGTTGGCTCGTTCGGCCAGCAGGACGAGGCCGTTCCGTTCGAGGATGATCATGGCGTCGTTGATCGGACGTTGGGGCTGCACCAGGTCCTCCGAAGGTGTGTCGTAGGAGGACGATAGGCCACCTCAGTGGACGTTGATGCCCAGAAGGTGGAGGTGCTTGGCGATCCACTCGACGCGGGCCTGGGTGGTGAGGCCCTGCGGGAGGTCGAAGATCGGCACGTTGGTGGCCCGGATCGCCTCGTAGACGGCCGTCTCGGTGGCACTCTGGAGATCAAGCACCTTGCCACGGAACTGGTCGCCGCCGACCTCCTGGTCGTAGTGGTCGCGGCAATGGACCACGGCGGAGTACGTGATGGGCATCCAGGCCTTACAGAGAGACTCCATCGAGCGAAGGACTGCACGCACCTGCGGGTCATCCTGGTCAAGGACGATCCGGGCGTAGGCCAGGACATTGGCCGGGGTCTTGTCGGTGATCAGGAGACTGTGGTTTCGCGCCGTACGCATGGTGGTGGTGAGCTGGGCAGCGAAGGTGTCGAGTTCGACAGTGAGGTCGAATTCGCCTTTTCCGTGAAGAACGATCTCCTCCATGAAGGGGCTCACTCGCGCGGGTTCCCCCGTGGCTGCGACGTTGACGCCCTGCTCGCGGTAGTACGCCGCGAGGGCGTGGACCAGAGTGGTTTTTCCAGCCGCAGCGGTTCCCTCGACGGCTACGACCTTGCACTCGCGGATTGGCATGGTTCCCCCAACAGGTCTTGGAAGGTTCGGGATTGGAGCCAGCCCCAACCCTCGGCGTGGGCGGCGATCATGCGGTTCACGTTGAGCCCGACCTCGCCCCAACCGCCGAGGCCAGCCGCAGACACGGCAACGAGGGCGGTGGAGAGGGAGTGCCTGAGGTTAAGGACGCTGACCCGCTCACGAGCCTCGATGTCGTTCTTCTCCAGCCACCGACGGTGCAAGCTGGTCATCGAGGTACTGCGTAGTTCCGGCTGAGTGACGTCAAGGCCAAGTTCGGTGCAGACGTCGACCAGCCGCCGGGAGGTCCCGTCGAGCAGATGGCCGGCGTCGTACCGGGTGTCGATGATCCGAGGGCCTTCATCCTTGGGGGTGCGACGGGTTGACCAAGCGGCTCGGGCACTGTCGAGAGCCGGTTCAGCGTTTTCTCGGTTGGCGACCAACACGGCTAGGTCGGAACATAGTTGGTGCCCAGTGATGAGGTCGGCGTCCGCGAATGTTCGGGCGATGGTGTCGGCCGCGGAGACTACGAGTTCCCCAGTCTCACCAGCGTCCTCGACGTACATGCTGACGTACCCGAAGGAGAGTTGAGCAAGGTCAGCCACAGGGTCCGTGGTCGGGACATCAAGCACGGCAAGCGAGAAACAGAACGCCCTATTCCCGTTCTTGATCCGGTAGTTCTTGGTCCACTCGACGTCGAGCGAGGCCACCCGACACGTTCGAGAGTTCTTGCGCGGCAAGTGTCGCGGATCGAAGAGGTTGTTGACCGTGATCACGTTGCTCCTAGCGGTGCGGGCCCGGCCCTTCGCGGGCCGAGCCCACGGTATGCCCTGGATCAGTCCTGTCGTTCATCCGGAACGAGTACCAGGGGGAACGCGTCCCAGGCAACCAGGCCAAGCGGTTTGGTCGCGTCGAACACCCCGGTCCACTCCAGCCGTTGGGCTTGGTGGCCGGCCAGGAGTGCAACGGCGAGGGCAGACATGACCCCTGCCGCACCGATGTGTTGGGTGTGCCAGTCCCGGCCCGTCGCCCGCCCGGCCGAGGACCAGAGCTCTTCGTATGCCTGCTGGAGGGCCACCGGTGACCGGTACCGCCAGAGTTCCCGGCCGAAGTCGAGGCGGTTAGCCGTGAGCGCGTTGTCGAGTTGCATGCCGGAGTCGGCAGTGTCGACCAACAAAGCCGTACCGCGTTCGCGGCGGGGCCGGTCAGCCCACGCTTCACCCACAGCGTCGATACCGGCGCGCGGAGCCGTCAGCGGGGGACGAAGGGCGTGGAGGTCATCCGGAAAGGAGTGCCACCCGATGATCTCGGCCTCGCGGCGCGCCTGGACGAGCACGCTGTCCACGAAGGCCGGTATGTCGGACCGGTCACCGTTCGGTTCCACGGCGACACTGCGATACCCGAAGTGCAGGGTATCGGAGGCGATCTCGCGGCTTGCGGTCCGGTGTACGGGGATGAACACGGCAGCGGCACCGATCGGAACGACCTCACTGCCGTCGTCGGCCCACTGAATGCTCATCCCGGTGAGGAGCCGCACCTTTCGGGCGACGGGACGCATGTCGGCCGCGTAGGGCGTCTTGGGCCATGCCAGGTTGGAGAACTCACGCAGCACATCCGCCTCCCCCGTGGCCGATCGCGCGGATCGAGGCCCCGAGGTACTTCCGGTAGTGGTTCTCCTTGAAGCGGTATCGCTTCCAGATCTCCTGAATCGGCTCCTCCAGTACGTTGCCGATGGGCTCGAACAGGTCTTTCGAGTCGTACACCGGCCAGGCGTTGGCCTTGCCGGTGGGCTCCACCACGATCATGTGGCCTTCGTTCTCCGGCGTCCACGTGGTGAGCCGAAGCGCGGGACTCCACTGGTAGGTGGAGCGAAGTTCGCCGAGCCGGCCAAACGCCTCGCTGGCCTCGCCATCGGTGATGAACTCATTCGCGTCCAGGTTGAGGGCATTGCCCTTCCTGAGCGGCATGATCAGCTTGACCTTGCCCGCGTTGAGAACGTCGGCGATCTGCACCGTGAACGGCAGCGCCGCCAGGGTCGAGCGGTAGACGACTGCGGACAGGGAGATCGGAATACCCTCGTCCTGGAGTGCGCGAACGCCGGGCATGACCTTGTCGTAGTCCCCGCGTACCCGGTTGGTGATCCCTCGCGGACCTTCCAGGCCGATGTTCGCGAACGCGACCTTCCCCGCAATCCGCTTCGCGTGCTGGAGGCCGTGGGTGGCGTTCGTCGGTACGGCCAGGACGAAGTTATCGTCCGCAAACATGTCCACGATCTCACCGAAGTCGCGGCGCATGAGCGGTTCACCGCCGGACAGAAAGATCCGCTTGGTCCCCTTGAGGTGGTCCCTCATGGTCTCCAGCTGCGTCAGCTTCGGGTCCGGCAGCTGGAGGACTTCCGAGCAGAACGAGCAGTCGAAGTCACAGCGCTTCGTGACCTGGAGGATTGCGGACAGGGGTTCGGTGGACCGTTGGGCGAGTTCCTGGATGTCGGTTCCCGGTGCGGCCGTGAAGTGGTGGCCGCGGGCGGCGAAGGCGAGTCCGTCGCCCATCGACAGGTCGCTGCGGGGCGGTACGGCCGGCAGGCCGAGGTCAGTCATGGTCTTCCTCCCTGAACTGATCTATGAATTAAGCCGATTTGTTTCATTCACGATGGATGTCACACGTCGCCGACCGGACGGAGGCACCCGTGAGCCAGCGACGTGCTGCCCGGCCCCCACAGAGCCGGCTCCCGCCCCCGGGGTCACCGGGGGCGGGAGTTTCAGGCCCGCCCTGGTTGTCCGTCCGTGACGTGTAACGGCTCCAGGGCGGGGGTTCCGGCCGGAGGATCAGGACTCCACCGGCCGGTGATCAAGGGGGACGGCCGCTCCCCGCCAGAAGGGGGGTGACTGGCGGGGAGCGGTGTGGCTCGACGAGGGCCCGGCACCAACACGCCCTCGGAGCCGACCGGCAGGGAAGTAGGCCCGCCGGTACTCACCCGTCCGCGGCCGTCTTTCGCGGACGGGCGTTGAACCCCGTCGTCGCAGAGGATGAGCGCTCACGCTGCGACGACGGGAGCCTGTCAGTCCGGCGGGTCCGGTTCCCACCCGCACCGCACGCCGGCCGGGGTGACCACCATCCACTCGCGCCCGCCGCCCTGCTCACGCTGCGGCCGGGCGGCTGGCTCGGCCTTGAGCCCCATACACACTCGGATCGCGGCCAGCTCCTCAGGGGTACATCGAAGGTCTCGCGGAGCGGCGGAGATGCCCGCCAAGACGCCCGTTGCGGCGACCAGTTCGACGATCACGAGAGCGGCCGGCGGCGCGGGTTACACCCGGCACCGGGCGCGATCTCCCGGGGGTCGCATTGCCGCAACTGGTCCGGCCTGGTCGTCCACTCCCGACCCCCGCCGATCGGCCTCAGGAAGGCTGCCCCGCAGAGGATCTCCATGAAGACCCCCTCTCGGGGCTTGCCGTCGGCGTCACGGTGCTTCAGGTCCCGCACCACCTCGTTGCGAACGAAGTCGGGCAGCGTGGATTTCGAGTCTTCGGACATGGGGGGCTCCGATCCGTAGTGCGATGACTACTCAGGGGCACCAACTGTCCTCTAGGCTTGACGGGTGTTCAACCTGACGGATCTGCTTGCTGAGTAGAAAGTTTGGCCCATGAACAGGTCTGAGCTAGACCCCGCCGCCTCCCCCCAGGCCAAGTTCGGCGCGTTCCTCCGCAGTTCGCGCGAGGAACGGCGGTGGACACAGAAGGACCTGGCAGAGATGATCGGCTGTTCCCCAACCCACATCTCGCATCTGGAAAATGGTCACCGGCGCCCGACTCCACGCGTGGCACGGCAACTTGACACCGCATTTGGGATGGATCGGGTCTTCACCAATAAGGCGCTTGAGGTCGAGTCTTCGACTCTGCTTGAGGGGTTCCCGGCGTACGTGGCCAAGGAATCGAAGGCTCGAGAGCTTCGGCTGTTCACCTTGGGCATCGTGCCGGGGGTACTTCAAACCATGGAGTACGCACGGGCCATTGCAGCGGCAGCCGTAGACCGAGGCAGCATCACAGAGGATCAGGCCGCCGAACGGGTGCGATATCTTGAGCGTCGACAAGCGAAGTTGAACCGTGAGCCTCCGCCCGTGATCCACGCCGTTCTGGATGAGAGCTGCCTCCGTCGGCCGGTCGGCGGCGATGCGGTGATGGCAGCCCAGTTTGACCGTCTGCTCAGCTTTGCCCGCCTGCCGCACACCGTGCTTCAGGTCGCCCCGTTCTGCATAGGGGAGGCCAGGGCTTTCGATCTCCCCGTGTACATCCTCACCCTGGCTGACCGCTCCCTGATGTCGTACGCCGAGAGTGCCCAGCAAGGGAACCTGGAGCGGGACAGCGACGCTGTACAGCCCATGCTCACGACCTACTATCAACTACAGGCCCGAGCACTCTCGCAGGATGCGTCCGTGGCCCTGATCACGCAGCTAAGAGAGGATCTACCGTGACCGCCGAGCCTCAGTGGTTCAAGTCTTCGTACAGCAGCAACGGCGGCGAGTGCGTCGAGGTAACCGGGAGCCTGGTCGCAGAGGGTGCCGTTCCCGTCCGTGACTCCAAGGACCCCGAGGGGCCTGCCCTCATGTTCCCGGCCTCGGCTTGGTCGTCCTTCGTTGCCGCCGTCCGTACCGGCGAGTTCGGCGACGTCTGACGTACGCGCGCCACCTGAGACCCCGCCACCCCTTTCCGGAGTGGCGGGGTCTCTTGGCTGACCGCTACCTGACGAAGATGTTGAAAGCGCGCCCGGCTCGGGCAGCCGGAGCAAGATCTTCAAGAGGCTTCCAGGGATCCGGCCAATGGCTTCGAGTCAGGTCCGCTTGCGGCTCGCGATCTCGTCAGCGAGCTGCTGCACGTGGTCGGGGTCCGCGTCCCGGGCGAGGGCGACGTAGTGGTCCATGACGGCCGGCCGGTAGCGCACGGGGAACGTCTGTCCTGGGGCGAGTCGGGTGAGCTCGGTGATCGTGAGGTTT
The DNA here is from genome assembly GCF_042731835.1 of Kitasatospora sp. NPDC059817. Lineage (NCBI taxonomy): Bacteria > Bacillati > Actinomycetota > Actinomycetes > Kitasatosporales > Streptomycetaceae > Kitasatospora > Kitasatospora sp. NPDC059817. The sequence continues at coordinate 20,768 of NZ_JBHWIR010000120.1, forward strand.
TCGTCCGCGATACCGCGGAACGAGATGCCGCTGGCGGTCTCCACGTCGAGCATCAGGACCACGCGTGGATTGCTGTTGACCTCCCGCCAGTCGACGAGAACGCCGAGCGCAAGCGCCCCCGTACGCAGTTCCGCATTGCGCTTGCGTGCATCACTGCTCAGCAACGGGTTCGGGGCGACGCCCGGGAAGTCGGGCCCGACACCGAGCGATTCCCGACTCAGGTCGGGCCTGAGCTGCGCCATCATGTCGTTGAGCTTCTTCCGCGAACCGAACATCCTGGCCCCTCCCTCACACCGGTGCCGGAATCTCGGCCTGGCGCTTCGCCTTCACTGCGATTGTACGTCGCGGCCATTCCCGGCCTCCGGCGCATCGCCCCGTCCCGGTGTTGTCCCCGTCCGCGATTCCAAGGACCCCGAGGGCCTGGCCCTTGCCTTCTCCCCCGATGGCTTCGCGGCCTTCGTTGCCGCCGTCCGTACCGGCGAGTTCGGCGACGTCTGACGTACGCGCGCTGCCCTGAGGGCCCCGTCACGCCTTTTCCGGAGTGGCGGGGCTCCGCCGTGAACTGGGCGGGTTCCAGGCGTCAGGAGTGCCTGCGGTCGGCAATACTGGGGTGTCCGGGGGCGATTCGGACAGGGAGGCGCGGTGGGCGGGACGGCCGGATTCGCCGTGGTGGTGTTCGGCGGCCTGGGCGGCGTGGTCGCCTACCTCGCCGGGGTGGTCGGGCTGCGCGACCTGCGGCGGCTGCGCCGGGTCGGCGTCCCGGCCCAGGCCCTGGTGCGCGCCCGCGTCCCCGCCCCGGAGGACCGCGCGTTGCCACCGCGCCCGCTGCTGCAGTTCGAGACCGAGGACGGCCGGGTGGTGGAGGTCTTCTCGCCCGTCCCGTCCACCCCGCGCCACCCGCTGCCGGACGGCGGCCACGTACAGGTCCGCTACGACCCGGCCGACCCCCGGCAGGTCCTGGTGGAAGGCCGCGAACGCAGGCCCCTGGAGTACGGCTTCGTGGCGCTCGGGCTGCTGATGGTGCTGGCCGCGATCACGCTGGCGGTCGCCGTCCTGTGAGGCTGCCCGATAGTTGCGACGTTCATCAGAACCGAGTCGTGGGGCGGGCCCGGCGCCGTTGCCGGCTCAGGTGATGACGGTGGTGGCGGCCGTGGTGGCGATGGTGACGGCCGCGATGGCGGCCACGGCGGCCTGCATGTTCCGGATCGCCTGGCCGACGGACTCGCCCGCCCAGTCGCCCTCGGCGATCTCCGCGAAGCGCGGCTCGACCTGCTTGCGGGGCTGCTCCGGGAAGGCCACCTTGTACAGGCGGGCGGTATGCAGGAGGGCGATCAACGTGGCGGTGCGGACGTCCGGTTCGGCGCCGTCCAGGACCACGGCGGCCAGGCGTGCGCGCAGGGCGCGCTCGACGGAGCCGTCCGCCTCCGGGTAGCGGCGGACCGGGAAGAGGCCGAGGGCGCGGTGGCGCTCCTCGACGACCAGGCCGCGCTCGCACAGCCGCTGGACGGTGTCCCGGATCGCCGTCGGCTGGTCCTTGGCCAGCCACTCGGCCGGCTTGGCCTTTCCGGCGCCCTTGCGCTCCGCCCACTCGGCGAGCCGGTCGAGACGCCCGTCGAGCAGGGGCTCGCCGGTCGGCGTGCGGTCGGTGACGGTCAGCCGACCGTCGTCCACCACGACCCGCCCGGCCAGCGCGAGGTCCGCGAGGAACCCGCCCGCCACCGCCCAGCCGGCGGTCGTACCCGCCTTCGCAACACCGGACTTGTCGTCCAGCGACAACAGCATCAGCTCCTCGGCGAGGGTGACGTGCATGCTCCATTCCTTTCGCGGATCAGAGGCGATCACAGGCAACCGGCAACTACCAGCGGTACCCATCGGGCTCCCCCGCTTCCCCTGCCGTCCGGCGCGGCGGCTCGGCGGCGCGCCTTCGTGCCGCGCGCGGCGTGGTCGAGCCGATTCCGTGGCACCGCCGAAACGCCGGCGCTCCGGCGGTTCGACCACGGTATTCCGGCGCTCCGTCGCCGGCCGGAACAGCCGGGGCGAATATGACGCCCAGTCATCGGAAAGTCACGCATTTCCATGGTCGGCGCGCACCCGCGATATTCGCGGCCCGATTCCCACGGACGGACCCCCGTAGTCGGTTCGTCACGCCCCGCATTCGCTCCGTCCGGAATTCCACGCGCGAAACGCGGCCCGCGCCGGCCTTCCGGGCGGGCCTTCGGGCAGCCCTTCAGGCAGGGCTTCCGGGCGGGCCTTCCGGACGGGGCGCGGACACCCGGGCCGCCGGCCCGGCCTCGGCTAGACGTCGAGAGCGGCCTCGATGCGCTTGAGACCGTGCCGGGCGAGCGCAAGGTTGCCGCGCGAGCGGTCCAGCGCCAGGTAGAGGAAGAGCGAGCCGTGACTGCGGGTCAGCGGGCGGATCAGGTGGTACTGGGTGCCGAGGGTGATCAGGATGTCCTCGATGACATCGTCGATCGACAGCGCGGCCAGGGCGCGTATCTTCGCACGAACGACCTCGGTGTTGGCGGCGGCCGCAATCTCCAGGTCGAGCTGCTGCCCCCCGCCGAGGGACCCGAGCGACATACCGCTCTCGTAGTCGGCCACGGCCACTCCGATGGCCCCCTCGATGGCCATCGCGTCCTTGAGTGCGTCGTCAATGTTCATACGCTGTTCGTCCTTTGCGTGACTTCCGGGCAGAACTCCCGTGTGCGGGAACAAAATAGCAAGAAGTCACCGGTTGTGGTCGCCTCGTGAAAATGATGGAATAAAGTACGCTACCGGGGTTCAGAACGTGAAGGGGTACTGGTGCGCGCACTCGAAGCTTCTCTCTCCGATGTGCTCGGCTCCCCCGGAGTGGTCGGTGCCGCGCTCGTCGACGCCGTCACGGGTCTCAGCTACCAGTCCGCCGGGGACCACCGGCTGCTCGGGACCGGGGCCGAACTCGCCGAGCTGACCAACCTGATCGGCGAGCGGCTGTACGAGGCAGGGGCGGAGAGCGAGTTGGAGAGCCTGGTGGTCACCAGCACCCGCCATCACCAGGTCGTCCAGGTGGTGTCCCGGATGGGCGACCCCCTGCTGCTGGCCACCGTGCTGGACCGGGAACGGACCAACCTGGCACTGGCCGTCCGCCAGACCGCCGACCGCGCGCAGGACTTGCTGGCATGACCGACCCGTCCCACGACACGGCTCCGCCCGCCATGCCCGCAGCTCCCACGGCGCCGGCTCCGCCCACCGCGCGCAACGTGCCCGCGCTGCTGCTCGCGCTGCGCCGGACGGAGTTCACCGGCTCGGTCACCGTCTCCAGCGCACCGGGCGGCACGATCCACCTGGAGCAGGGTCTGGTCGCGGCGATCGAGACCCCCGGGGCCCCGACCGCCGCGACCCTGCTGCTGAAGTCCCGGCGCGTCGGCGAGGAGGAGTGGGCGTCCGCCGAGACGGCCGCGGGGGGCGGGGGGGGCGGGGGGG
>NZ_JBHWIR010000121.1:0-5730 GCF_042731835.1 Kitasatospora sp. NPDC059817
CCGCGCGCTGAGCCCTGGCGGCGGGGGGGCGCGGCGGCCCCCCCCGCGGCGGGGGGGGGCGCCGCCGCCGCGCCGGGCCCCCCCCACCGTGCTTCGGCGAGGTTCAGCGAGCCGTGCTCAGCCCTTCAGCCCGAGGGAGGGGAACAGGTCGACGAACGGCTGGGTGGTCACCGAGACGCTCCGGCCGAACGGATCGTCGAAGTCCCAGATCATGAACAGCAGGAACGCGATCAGCGCGCTGAAGCAGCCCGCCAGGATCAACTCCCTCGGCGTGCGCCGGATCTGCAGCGCGAACAGCATGCCGACGGTCACCACGGCGCCGGTGATCAGGCCGAACCAGACGACCCCGGGCATGGTCGGCCCGGCGTTCTGCCCGCGCGAGTTGCGGGCGTCGTCGGCCTGGCTGATCCGGTCCATGATCGGCTGGTAGGACTGCGACTCCAGCTCGGAGGCCGGCGGCCGGGTGGCGACGTCCACCCGCAGCTTGTCCAGCAGTTCGGTGCCCTTGTCGGAGATCTCGCCGTTCTTGCGCATGTACTCCCACTCGACGTTCACCACGTACGAGACGTAGGCGTCCACGTCGGCCCGGACCTGGTCGCGGAACTCGGCCGGGTAGACCACCGCCCGGTCGCTCACCTCCTGCAGCGACTGCGCCTCCCGGAACAGGTCGTCCTGGGCGGCGCCGCGCGCCTCCCAGACGCCCGCGAGGGCGAGACCGAGGACGATCGCGTAGACCACGCCGATCATCATCGTGATGTAGTCGATGACGTCCGGCGTCTCGTCGACGTTCTTCTCGGTGCCCACCCGGCGGTGCCGCAGCACCACCACCGCCACCACGACGGCACAGGCCGCCGCCATCGCGATGGCCAACGCCAACCATTCGGACATGGGAACTCCCTTCTCTGGCTCGGCTTGTGACGGAACAAAGGGTCGGACTCGGCCCCAGGCAGGTCGGGCTCCAGGGCCGGACCGGGGGCCGGGGCGGGCCGCCTCGGTGGGGCGGTCAGGACCGCCCGGAACGGCCGCGGCCGCGTCCACGGCCCGGGCGCAGGGCTGCCGCCGCCAGGATGGCGGGCACGGTGACCAGCAGCATCGTGGTCGTCGCCGGGGCGTTGTGGTGGTGCTGCGGCGGGGCCGGCGGCTGCGCCGCCCGCACGTGGTACACCGGCTGCGCCGCCGGGGTCGGCCACAGCGGGCTCGGGCGCACCGGAGTCGGCGTGGCCGGGCCGGGGGCCCCGGGGTCGGGCGGGGGCGCGGGGGCCGCCGGGGCCGGCGCCGGGGGTGCGGGCGGGTTCGGCGCGGGCGGCGGAGCAGGCGCGGGCGCCGCCGGCGGTGAGGTGGGCCCAGGCGTCCTGCTGGGAGCCGGCGTTGTCGGCGCGGGGGTCGGCGACGCCGTGGGGACGGGTGCCGGAGTCGGACTGGGCTTCGACGTCGGCGAAGGCGTCGGGGTAGCGCTCGGCGTCGGGGTCGGCGTGGGGCTGGGCGTGTGGGTGGGGCTCGGCATCGGGGTCGCCGTCGGGCTCGGGCAGGGGTGCGGGTGGTGATGGTGGTGGTGCCACCAGTCCCCGTGCCACCAGTCCCCGCCGTGGCCGCCGTCCCCGCCGTGCTCGTCGTCCGGGCGGCCGGGCTGCTGGCGGAACCCCGTGGTGTCCGAGGGTCGTGGTGAGGCCGGTCCGGGCGCGGCCTTCGGCGTGCGGCACGGGTGGTGCCGGTGCGGGGGCCTGGCGCCCTGGTGCCGCGCGTCGGCCGTCGGGGCGACGCTGACGCCGACCTGGACGTCCACGTCGACCCCGACGTTCACGTCCCCGCCCGGCCCGACCTGCACCGACACGTCCGTCCCGGTGCAGACGCACGAGTCGACGGTCGTGCCGTGCGGCTGCTCCCCGCCGTGGTGTTCGGTGCCGGACGCCGAGGCGCCGCCGACCAGGGCGCACATCGCGACCACGCCGACCGCGGCGCCGATCAGCCTGGTCCGCCGACCGGAGGCCGCACCCCCACCGCCGTCCAGCGATATCCGTCGGGACTGCCGGCGCTGCGGCATGGGCTCCACTCACCTCTCGGGTCGCCAGGGACGGGATCAGAACAGGGCGATCCGCCCGGCCCGCAGGAGGACGCGGGCAGGCGTGATCAGACGCGATCAGACGTGATGGGGCACGATCAGGCGGACAGCCCGCCTTCCGGGGGCGGGCCGTCCGTCATCAGGTCAAACGATCTTCGAGCCGGCCGGTTACGGCCCGTGCCCCTTGTCGGCCGTCCTCAGTGGCGGCGGTGCGCGATCTCGACGTTCTCCAGGACGCCGACCGCGTCCGGCACCAGGATCGCGGCCGAGTAGTAGGCGCTGACCAGGTACGAGATGATCGCCTTCTCGTCGATGCCCATGAAGCGGACGGACAGCGACGGCTGGTACTCGTCCGGGATGCCGTTCTGGTGCAGGCCGATGACGCCCTGGTTGTCCTCACCGGTACGGATCACCAGGATGGAGCTGGTGTTCTCCTTGGTGATCGGGATCTTGTTGCACGGCAGGATCGGCACCCCGCGCCAGGCCGGCACCTGCTGCCCGCCGAGGTCGACGTGGTGGGGGTACAGTCCACGGGCGTTGAACTCGCGGCCGATCGCGGCGATCGTGCGCGGGTGGGCGAGCAGGTAGTCGGGGTCGCGGCGGCGGTTGAGCAGCTCGTCCAGGTCGTCCGGGGTGGGCGGGCCGGAGTGGGTCTGGATCCGCTGGTCGAAGTCGGCGTTGTTGAGCAGGCCGAACTCCGGGTTGTTGACCAGCTCGTGCTCCTGGCGCTCGCGCAGCGCCTCGATGGTCAGCCGGAGCTGGTGCTCGACCTGGTTCATCGGCTCGTTGTACAGGTCGGCGACGCGGGTGTGGACCTTGAGGATGGTCTGCGCGACGCTCAGCTCGTACTCGCGGGGCTTGAGCTCGTAGTCCACGAAGGCGCCGGGCAGCTCGAACTCGCCGTGGTGGCCGGCCGACATGGCGATCTCGGCCTCGCCGCGCTCGTTCTGGGCCTGCTGCGGCAGGGCCAGGAACCCGAGCAGGTGCTCCTGGAGGCTCGGCGAGTTGTCCCGGATGGCGGCGAAGTCGCGGCGGGTCAGGGTGAGCGCGACGCCGGCGGTGGCGGTCGTGGCGGTGAACTCCCAGGCGGCGTCCGGGTTCAGCAGGGCGTCGTCGCCGAAGCGGTCGCCGTCGCCGGCCACGCCGACCACGGTGTCGTCGCCGTACTTGCCGGTGCCGATCTTGTTGACCTTGCCGTGCGCGATCAGGAAGATCCGGTCGGCGGCCTCGCCCTGGGTGGTGAGCACCTCGCCGGGGCCGAAGTCGCGCTGCTCGCAGCGGTCGGCGAGGGCGGTCAGCACCTCCTCGTCCTCGAAGCCGCGCAGCAGGGCGAGCTCGCCCAGCTCGGCGGGGATCACCCGGACCTGGGAGCCGGTCTTGATGAACTCGACCACACCGTTGCCGACGGTGTAGGTGAGCCGTCGGTTGACACGGTAGGCGCCGCCGGCGGCCTGTACCCAGGGAAGCACCTTGAGCAGCCAGCGGGAGGTGATCTCCTGCATCTGCGGTGCGGACTTGGTCGTGGTGGCAAGGTTGCGGGCAGCGGCCGTCGTGAGGCTGGACTGCTGCGGGACCTGCGCTGTCTCCGGGCTCGTGTCCACGGGCATCGGCAGGGGTCTCCATTCATCTGGTCGGATCACGCGGTCAGGGTCGGACGGCGACGGAGTCGTCCCTGCCCACCCCGACTGATGCCATGACGGATCATCAGACACGCGTATCGATGGGGGTGTTGGCGATTCATCGCGATCACGGCCACCGTCTCCCGGCGGCCCATCGGGAACCCTAGATCACCAGCGCCCGGCCGGACCCGCGCGGAGACCGACTACCCCCCGATAGGGTGAATCTGAAGCAGTCCCATTCCGTTCGGGCCCCAGGTCGCGAGAACATCCGTTCGCCACCGCGGATCCCGCGCGACCGACGCCCGCCCGCGACTGCCCGCGCGCCCGGACAAAGCGGACAGGCGGCGTACCTCCCGTACGACAGGCGTACCTCCCGTACGACATCGGCGGGAGCGGATCGTCAACGGGGGCGGCGAAACGGGGCAGGTCAGCTGCGCCCCGACCATGGGCACCGGCCCGCCACCGGGCTCCGGGCACGCGAACGGCCCGTCAGGTGCCGGGACGGGGGCGGCCGGCACCTGACGGGGGATCGGGGATGCGCAGTGGGGGTGCGACGGGGAAGCGGCGAGGGCAGCGCCGGTCGGGCGATGCGTCAGGCGCAGGCGATCTGGCTGCCGGGGATGCCGACGATGCCGGAGTTCTTGGCCTCGCCCCCCTTGTACTCGTAGTACAGGTAGGAGTAGAAGTCGATCCTGGTCGCCGCGCCGCAGGTCGAGTCCGGCGCCACGGTGTAGGTGACCGTGAAGCTGCTGGTGGCACCGGGGGCGAGCGGCACGTTGTACCGGGCGATCCCGCCGTGGACGTTGTCGCTGCAGCCGTTGGTCTGGGTGCCGCAGGCCGTGGCGGCGAACTTGAGGCCGTTCTCCAGACTGGTCTGGTAGGTCGGCTGAACGCTCTGGTACACGAACTGGATCGGCGTGTCGTACGGGTTGCTGAGCGTCAGGGTCAGGGTGAACTCGCCGCCCCGGACGGTCGTTTGCCGGTCGGAGACGGCCGTGAACGGCAGCGGGGTGTCGGCCTGGGCGGGTGTGGCGGAGAGGAGCAGACCGACGGCGAGGGCCGGGCACGCGGCGAGGGCGACACGGCTCAAATGTGTTCTGCGCATGACCAAGGAGCGTAGGGCGCCGTACCGGTTCCGTTGCCCCGCTCCGCCCCGGTCCGTACCGACGCACGAGTCGGGGGCGGACACCGTGGACCAGCCCGGCCGCGTTCCGCCCCCACTCCCCCGCCCGGGGCCCTATGCTTCGCCCGCCGCCCCGGACGGCCACCCGAGGCCCGTCGCCCGGCAGGCCGGCGCCGGTCCGGCCGCCCCGGGCCCGGCCGGTTCAGGCGGGCGGCGGCAGGATGTCGCAGAGCGCGGCGAGCGCCGCCGGGTAGGCGTGGTCGGGCGGCGTGGCGTAGCCCACGACCAGGCCGTCCATGACCGGCATGGCCTCCGGGCCGATCCCCGGGTGCCGGAAGTCGGCGAGCCCGTCCAGGCCCAGGCCCCGGCGGGCGGCGGCCTGGAGCACCGTGTGCTCGGTGCCGGGCTCCAACCGCAGGACGGCGTGCAGGCCGGCCGCGACGCCGGAGACCCCGACGTGCGGGGCGCTCGCCGCCAGCGCGGCCACCAGCTGGTCGCGGCGCTCCCGGTAGCGGCGGCGCATCCTCCGCACGTGCCGGTCGTAGCCGCCGGAGTCGATCAGCTCGGCGAGGGTCAGCTGGTCCAACGCGCTGGCCCAGCCCTCGCGTTCGCCCTTGGCGGCGAGCACCCGGTCGACCAGGTGGTCCGGCAGCACCATCCAGCCGAGCCGCAGCGCCGGCGACAGGCTCTTGCTGACCGAGCCGAGGTAGACCACCCGCTCGGGGTCGAGCCCCTGGACGGCGCCGACCGGCTGGCGGTCGTAGCGGAACTCGCCGTCGTAGTCGTCCTCCAGCAGCAGGCCGCCGCGCCCGCGCGCCCAGTCGACCACGGCGGCGCGGCGGGGGGGGGGGGGGGGGCCCGCGGGGGGGGGGGGGGGGGGGCGGGGGGGGGGCGCGGGGCGCGCCCGCCGCCGCGCCGCGCACCCCGCC
>NZ_JBHWIR010000121.1:5740-15600 GCF_042731835.1 Kitasatospora sp. NPDC059817
GACCAGCACCGCGCAGGCCCGCTTCCTCGGCGCCGTCCGGCTCCCCGGCGACCTCGACCGGTCGGGAACTGGTGGGCGGGGGTGAGCAGGGCCGTCCGGACGTCCTGACGGTGCGCCAACCCGCCGAGCCGGGCGCCGTGTTCGTCGACCGGAAGGGGCACGGTGGCGACCCCGGCGGCGGCCAGCAGCCCGCGGTGGAACCCCAGCCCGTACGCCTCGACGGCCAGCGGCCCGGTCGCCTCGGGCGGCAGGGCGGGCGCCCCGCCGGCGAACAGCAGCCGCAGCGCGTGGGCGAAGCCCGAGCAGACCACGATCCGGCCCGGGTCGGTGCGCACTCCGCGGACGCGGGCCAGGTAGTCGGCGAGGGCGGTGCGCAGTTCGGGCCGTCCCTGCGGATCGCCGGGCCCGAAGGCCTCGTTGGGCGCCGCGGTCAGCGCCCGGCGGGCGGCGGCCAGCCAGGCGGTGCGCGGGAAGGACGCGGCGTCCGGCTGGCCCTGGCGCAGGTCGTGGACGGGCCCCGGCCGCAGGGAGGGTCGAGGGGACGGGCTCGGCGGGACGGGCTCGGCGCGCTCGGCGACGGCGGTGCCGGAGCCCTGACGGGCGGTCAGCCAGCCCTCCGCGACGAGTTCGGCGTACGCCTCGGCGGCGGTGTTGCGGGCCAGCCCGAGGTCGGCGGCGAGCGCGCGGTACGGCGGCAGCCGGGTGCCGGGGGCGAGTCGGCCGCTGCGGATCGCCTCGCGCAGGGCCGCCATCAGCGCGGCACGGCGGCCCCCGACGGCGGGGAGGTCGATGTGTAGGTCGCTGCCGGTCGGGTGGGCGGGCCCGGTGGGGTGCGCGCCCGGCGTTTCCGTCATGGTCACGCACCCTACCCGCCGCCGCCCGGCCCCCTGCCGGGCGGCCCGGCCCGCGCTACGGCACCACGGTGACCGGCCAGCGGCCCGCCTTCACCAGGCGGACGGCGACCGAGCCGATCACCCGGTGCCCGGCCTGCTCGGAGGCGCCGACCACGACGGCGTCGGCGCGCAGTTCGTCCGCGAGCTTGGCCAGCCCCGTATAGGGGTCGCCGCGCATGGTGAGGAAGCGCCATTCCACCCGCCACACCTCCTTCACGTGGTGCTCGGCCTCGCGCAGGGCGGACAGCAGCTCGTCCGCGATCTCCTGGGTGGTCTCCTCCACCGCCGCCCCGGCCAGGGCGGTGGCCGCACCCAGGATCGGCTGGACGTAGGCGACCGCGAGGGTGGCGCCCTGCCGGCGGGCCAGCCCGGCGGCGTAGGCGGTGGCGCGCCAGGAGGAGTCGGAGCCGTCCAGCCCCGCCAGGATCACCTTGGGCCCGTCCGTCCCCAGTTCGAAGCCCGCGGGGGCCGCTGCCACCCCGGGCTCCTCGGCGCCGCCGACGGCCTCCACGTCCTCTGCATCGCTCTCGTTGCTCATGGCCCCGAGGCTATGCCCGCCACCGTGCGTGAGCGGAGGGGGCCCTCCCGGTGAGGGTTGTGGCGCGGGCCACCCGGGGCGCCGGACGGTGCGGCGATTTCGACACCGGGGGCTGGCGGGCCGTCACGCGCTGTCGACGATGTGGGCGGGCTCACAGGGCATGCGGCGTGACGCAGGCCACTTCACCGGGTGGTTTGATCTTGCAAATGGTGGCAAATCGGGCCAAATCATGTCATTTCCTTGATCCTTACGACCGGTAACAGCCCCCTGACGTGCCTAAACCTCCAAATCCTTGAAACCGCCTCAATCGCCCCCGTACCTTCGAACTCGTTGCACCAAGCACTCCGCTCCGGTCGGCCTCACCGCCCCGGAACCGGAACGGTGCCGGACCAGGCGAGCAACGTGTCCCCCGAAACCAACGGCCTTCCGAGGGCCTGGTTCCGCACGCTCGCAGCCCCCTCCGAAAGGACCCGCATGACTTTCCGTAACGAGACTGCCGCTGCCACCACCACTGCCACCCCGAAGCGCCGCAACCGCGTCCGGATGGCTCTGATGGCCGGGGCGATCACCGCCCTGCCGGTCGCCGGCCTCGTCACGGCCACCAGCGCCTCCGCCGCGCCGGCCACGGTCTGGGACAAGGTCGCCTCCTGCGAGGCCACCGGCAACTGGGCCGTCAACTCCGGCAACGGCTTCTTCGGCGGCCTGCAGTTCACCTCCAGCACCTGGGCCGCCTTCGGCGGCACCGCGTACGCCCCGCAGGCCCACCAGGCCACCAAGGACCAGCAGATCGCCATCGGCGAGAAGGTCCTCGCCGCCCAGGGCCCCGGCGCCTGGCCGATCTGCTCCGTCAAGGCCGGTCTGGGCAAGTAGTCCCCACCCCTCGGCCCACCTGTCCAGGGCCCCCGACGCCGCCGCACCCTCCCCGGGTGCGGCGGCGTCGTCGCGTTCCCGCCCGCCGCGGCCGACCACACGCCCGCGCAGCGCCGCACGGTGCCCGTTCCGCTCGTGCACGGGCTTCCCCGGGGGCCCCGGCCGGGCCCCGGCGCGTACCGAGGTGGCGACGTTCCGGCCGCGAGCCGGTCACGAACCGATCCGGCGCGCCGCACGGCAGGTACGGTCGGCTCGCCGGGACCGTAGGCGAATTCCACCGGGGGGATCATGCGCCGCACCTGGACCCTGCTCGTGCTCGTGGCCTCGCTCGGGCTGGCCGCCTGCGATCCGCACACCGATCCCGGCCGCACGCTGCCGCCGGACGACCGGCCCGGCTACGCGATCCCCGCACCCAGCCCGCCCCACCCGCCGATGCCCGAGCTGCGCGGCCAGACCGTCCTGGCGGCACGGGCGCTGCTGCCCCTCTGGTACCCGGTCAGCGTGCGGGACGCCGATCCGCGGGGGCGGGTCGTGGTGGTGCAGTGGGAGTGGCAGGTGTGCGGGCAGAGCCCGGCGGCCGGCGAGGTGCTGACCGGGCAGGTGATCGGCCTGACCGCGATGCGCGTCGAGGAACCCTGCCCGTAGCGCAGGCCTGACGGCCCCCAGGCCCTACGGCGTGCCCGGCCGGGGCGGGAGCGGCAGCGGGAGAGCAGGCAGGCCGTCGATGCTGGTGCCGACGTACTGCTTGCCCTCGCAGTAGGTGTTGAACTCCTCCTCGTCCTTGCGGCCGAAGTACTGCGCGTGCAGCTCGCGGTCGGCGCGGTAGTCCATCAGCGGGACGGCGAACCCGCAGGAGTCGCTGACCCGTTCGGCCCGCACCAGCACGATCGCCCGCAGCCCCGAGCCGTCGACGGCCGGGTCGAAGCGGCCCAACAGCCCGGCGAAGCGCGGGTCGTCGCGGAACACCGGCTCGCCCCGGCCGTGCACCCGCACCACGGTCGGCGGGCCGTCGAAGGCGCACCACATCAGCGTGATCCGGCCGTTCTCCCGCAGGTGGGCGATCGTCTCGGCGGTGGATCCGCCGAAGTCCAGGTAGGCGAGGGTGAGTTCGTCGATCACCACGAGCGTGCCGGAGCGGCCCTTGGGCGAGACGTTGACGTGCCCGTCGGCCGAGACGGGCGCGGTCGCGACGAAGTAGACCGGCTGCCGTTCGATGAACGCCCGCAGCCTGCCGTTGATGCTCTCATACTGCTTTCCCATGCCCATCAGTGTGCGCGCATCTCGCCTGGCAAGAAAGCATGATCCACTGAACGAGACGGCCGCTCCACCGGGGGCACCCGCAGGACGGCCGAACTCGGCGGCCCCGGTGCGCATTTGTCCAGGACGCCCGCTCCGCTGCGGCACGCGCCCCACCGGCCGCCGATACTGGAAACGTGACGACGGAAGCCCCCGAGACGTCCGCAGCCGCAGCCGACGAGGCCGCAGACACAGCCGCAGACACCGACGCCGGCCTGATCGACGAAGCCGTCCGCGCCCGGCCCGCGCCCGCGCTGCGCCCGTACGTGGCCTGGTACTCCGGATACCGCCAGCGCGGCATCCCGCCCGCCCTGCACCGCGGCCTGCCGTCCCCGTACCTGACGTTCATCCTCACCCTGGACGAGCCGCTGGTGATCGCCGGGCACCCCGACCCGGCGCAGCCGCCCGGCAGCTACCCGACGCTGCTCGGCGGCCTGCACACCGGCCCGGCGCTGATCACCCACGACGGCCGGCAGTCCGGCGTGCAGATCGCCGTGCACCCGCTGGCCGCCCGGGCGCTGTTCGGCCTGCCCGCCGGCGAGTTGGCCGGGATCGACCTCCCGGCGGAGGAGGTGCTGGGGCGGCTCGGCCCGCGCCTCCAGGAGCAGTTGCAGTCCGCGCGCACCTGGTCCGAGCGCTTCGCCGTGCTGGACGGGACGCTGCTGCGAACCGCCCGTCCGTCCGGGCGGGTGCCGCCGGAGGTCGGCTGGGCCTGGCGGGCGCTGCGGCGCAGCAACGGCGCCCTGCCGGTGGCGGCGCTGGCCCGGGAGACCGGCTGGAGCGCCCGGCACCTCCAGGAGCGGTTCCGCCGGGAGACCGGTCTGACGCCGAAGGCCGCCGCCCGGGTGATCCGCTTCGACCGGGCCCGCCATCTGCTGGCCGCCTCGCCGCCGCCCCGGCTCGGCGACCTGGCCGTCCGCTGCGGGTACTTCGACCAGGCGCACCTGGCCCGGGAGTTCCGTGCCCTGGCCGGGGCGGCGCCGAGCGTATGGCTGGCGGCGGAGGGGCCGGAGGAGGCGAAGTTCCGAAACGTCCAAGGCGCGGCGGCTGCGGCGGCCGCAGAGTGGGAGGCGTAAGCAACCCGAGCCCCCCGGAGGAGACAGCCATGGACGGCACCGCCCCCGCCCCGCAGGTCTGGCCCAGCCTGCGCGCCACCGACGCCCGGGCCCTGATCCGCTTCCTGGTCGACGCCTTCGGCTTCCAGGAGGTCGTCGCCTACGGTGAGGGCGGGTTCGTCGCCCACGCCGAACTGGCCTGGCCGGAGGGCGGCGGCGTGATGCTCGGCTCCGACCGGGAGACGCCCGAGGGCGGCGCGCCCTGCCCGGGCCGGCCGGGCGGTTTCACCGCGTACGTGGTCACCGCGGACCCGGACGCCGTGCACGACCGCGCCGTCGCCGCCGGGGCCCGGATCACCACCGCGCTCACCGAGACGGACTACGGCTCGCGCGACTTCGCCGCCGCCGACCCGGAGGGCAACCAGTGGTACTTCGGCACCTACCCGGGCGCGCCCCGGCCCGCCGCCCCCGCGCGGGGCTGAGCGCCCCCGCCGCCGACGCCGGTGGACCGGCTGCGCCCCCGCCGCCGTCCGGGCAGACTGGCTGCGGGGCCACGCACAGGCCCGCCCAGGCTCCGGAGAGCACCCATGCCGCAGCTCACGGTGGACGGGCGCACCCTCGCGCTCTCCCACCTCGACAAGGTGTACTACCCGCGCACCGGCACCCTCAAGGGCGAGGTGCTGCGCTACTACGCCGCCGTGCACGGTGCCCTGCTGCCCCACCTGCGCGACCGCCCGGTCTCCTTCCTGCGCTGCCCGGACGGCGTGGAGGCCGAGGTGTTCATCGCCAAGAACCCGCCGGCCGGCACCCCGCGCTGGGTGCGCACCGTCGAGGTACCGAGCAGCGGCGGTGGCCTGCGCCAGGTGGTCCTCGACGACGGCGCCGCACTGCTCTGGGCCGCCAACCTGGGCTGTCTGGAACTGCACGTCCCGCAGTGGCACGCGGCCGCACCCGGGCTCGCCGACCGCCTCGTCCTGGACCTCGACCCCGGCGCGGGCGCGTCCGTCCTCACCTGCCGCACCGTCGCCGTCCTGCTGCGCGAGCGGCTCGCGGCGGACGGCCTGGCGGCCTGGGTGAAGACCTCCGGCTCCAAGGGCCTGCACCTGCTGGTCCCGATCGAGCCCACCCCCAGCGCCCGGGTCTCGGCGTACGCGAAGGCGCTCGCCGCCGCCCTGGAGGGCGACCGCCCGGAGCTGGTGGTGCACACCATGGCGAAGGCCCGGCGGGCCGGCCGGGTGCTGGTCGACTGGTCGCAGAACAACGCCAGGAAGACCACCGCCGCGCCGTACACCCTCCGGGCCCGGCCGCTGCCGACGGTCTCCACCCCGCTGTCCTGGGCCGAGCTGGAGCGCGCCGGCACGGCGGACGACCTGGTGTTCACCCTCGCCGAGGTGCCGGAGCGCCTCGCCGCCCACGGCGACCTGTTCGCCCCGCTGCTGGACCCGGAGCGGGCCCGACCGCTCCCGGCCGGCCCGGCGACCCGGCAGGAGCAGACCCGCCAGGTGCTCCACCCGCCCGTCGAGGTGATGCGCCCCGCCGCCGTCACCGCCGTCCCGCCCGCCGACGGCCTGGGCGGCGCGGGCGTGCAGTACGAGCTGAAGCTGGACGGCTTCCGCTGCGTCGCCTTCGCCCGCGGCGCCCGCCCGCCCGTCCTGCAGTCCCGCACCGGCCGCGACCTCGCCCCCGAGTTCCCGCCGATCGCCGCCGCCGTCGCCCGGCTGCCCGAAGGGCTGGTGCTGGACGCCGAACTCGTCGCCTGGCGGGCCGGCCGGTTCGCCTTCGGGGAACTGCTGCGCACCCGCCGGGCCCGGGCCGCCGCCCCGGACGTCGTCCTCGGCCTGATCGCCTTCGACCTGCTCGCCCTGCCGGGCCGCGACCTGCGCCGGCTGCCGCTCACCGACCGCCGCCGGCTGCTGCTCGCCGCCCTGGCCGACGTCCCGCCGCCGATCCAGCCGGTCCTGGCCACCACCGACCGGGCGGAGGCGCTGGACTGGATGACCCGCCTCGCCGACACCGGCGTCGAGGGCCTGGTCTGCAAGGCCGCCGGCTCCCCCTACCGCCCGCGCGGCGCCGGCCGCGCCTGGGTCAAGTACCGCCGCAGCGACACCCTCGACGCCACCGTCCGCGCCTTCACCGGTCCGGCCTCCCGTCCGCACGCCCTCGTCCTCGAACTCGACGACGGCCGGGTGCTCCTCAGCACCCCCCGGCTCACCCCGGTCCAGGCCCGCGAGGTCGCCGAGGCCGCCGCTCCCCTCGCCGGCCCGCCCGTCACCGACCCCGAGCACGGCCCGGTCCACCCCCTCACCGGCCCGCTGCGCGCCGAACTGACCCTCACCGGCCGCCCGCCCGCCGCCGCCTTCGTCCGGCTGCGCGGCGACTGACCGCCCCCCTGCGCACCTCGGGCCTCGGGCCTCGGGCCTCGGCTGACCCGGAACTCCCCAGGGCGGGACGCGGGTTCACCCCTTCCGGCGCTTCGCCGCGTGGACGAACTCGGTGACCAGGGTGTCGTTGAAGACCGGCAGGTCGGCGGGTCGGCGGCTGGTGACGAGGGGGCCGGGGCCGGCGCGGCAGACGTGCACCTCCTCGTCCACCCAGTGGGCGCCGGCGTTGCGCAGGTCGGTGCGCAGGCTCGGCCAGGAGGTGAGGGTGCGGCCGCGGACGGCGTCCGCCTCGATCAGGGTCCAGGCGGCGTGGCAGATCGCGGCGACCGGGCGGCCGGAGGCGCAGTAGGCGCGGACGAAGACCACCGCGGCCTCGTCCAGCCGCAGCGCGTCGGGGCTCGCGACGCCGCCGGGCAGGACCAGGCCGTCGAAGGCGGACGGCCGCGCCTCGGCGACGAGGACGTCGAC
Source organism: Kitasatospora sp. NPDC059817 (assembly GCF_042731835.1). Lineage (NCBI taxonomy): Bacteria > Bacillati > Actinomycetota > Actinomycetes > Kitasatosporales > Streptomycetaceae > Kitasatospora > Kitasatospora sp. NPDC059817. The sequence continues at coordinate 13,242 of NZ_JBHWIR010000121.1, forward strand.
GGCGAAGGTGTCGCCCGGGGCTCGATGCCGGACGGCCTGGACGCGGCCGGGCCCGGTGGACAGCAACCGCGGGGTGCCGCCGGACTCGGCCACCGCCTGCCACGGCGAGGTCAGCTCGACCTGCTCCGCCCCGTACGGCGCGACCAGGAAGGCGATCGTCCGGCCGGTGAGCGTGGTGGACGGCCAGCCCATGGCTCAGCGCCGGTGCGGGTCGCAGGCAGAACCCAGATGGACGACGGCGGGCGGGGTGGGGCTGAGCCGGGCGCGCGGGCAGTCCAGGTGGACGGTCAGTTCGAGGTGGTCGATCCGCGACACCAGGCCGACCGGGACGGACAGCCGGGTGCCCGCCACCCAGGGCCCGGCGTCGATCAGCAGGTGGTCCCCGGTGTCCTGTTCGACCCGGCCGAGCGGGCCGTCGGTCGCCTGCACCTCGTACCCGGTCAGGCTCAGGTCGGCGGCGTGGTGGGGGCCCGGACGGTACTCCCACAGGTCGGTGGTCATCATGCCTCCGGTTGGTCCCAGGGGCGGCGTTCGCGGCGCTCGTCCCGGTCGGGGGGTGCGGCCCGGCGTTCGCCCCGGTCCCGGCCCGCAGTCCGGTCCCGGCCCTCGCCTCGGCCCGCGGCCCGGCGGCGCAGCAGCGCCGAGGTGGCGATCGCCGCCGCCACCGAGGCCGCCCACACCACCCCGAGGGCGGTCAGCACCGCGGTGGTCGGGGTCCGCACGCCGATGCTGAGGCAGATCGCGGACATCACCAGAGCGGTCAGCACCACCCCGGCGGACAGGCGGCGCCCGACGCCGCGCAACACGCGCCGGGCCCGGCTCGGCGGCTTGGCGCCCATCGTGCTCAACTTCCGGTCGAGGCGCGTGTCCTGGCGCAGATCGGACTCGATCTCCTCAAGGAGCCGTCGCTCCCATCCGCTCAACGCGGGTCCGTCCATCTCGGTCACCTCCGACACTTCCGGTGACGTGCTCGCACCCGGGCGGTTGCCCGGTACGGGCAGGCGCTAACCGCTCAGGGGGCCGCCGGTTACGGCGTGTGGTGCGGCGCCGGCGGCGGCGCCCACGGGGCCGAAGGCCCGGGGACGGGCCAGCAGGCTGTCGTCCAGGACGCACAGCAGGGCGTCGGCGTCGCGGTGGACCTCGACCGCGCCCGCCGCCCGCAGCTCGGGGCCGGCGTCCGCACCGGCAGCCAGGGCGACGCACGGCACCCCGGCCCGCCGCGCCGCCAGCACCTCGCGCACGCTGCCGGCCACCGCCACGGCGTGCGACGGCGTGCCGCCGACCAGTTCCAGCGCGGCCCGCACCGGGTCACGCCCGGGGGCGGTCACGGTCAGGGCCGGTGCCCCGCCCGGCCCGGGCCCGGTCAGCACGACCGTCCAGCCCCGGGCGGCGCACTCCCGCAGCAGTTCGGCGGAACCGGCCGGCGCAGGGCGCCAATCGGTACCGAAGAGAGCCGCCGAGATCACCGTCATGGCCGACCGTTTCCCTTCCCGGGCCACGCACCGTACGCGCCCTTCCAGGTTAGGCCGCTCCCCCGCCGTGCGCGCAGCCTGCGGCCCACCGGTTTACCGGCACCGGGAGGACCCGCGCGGCGGCCGGTCGGCGAGCCTGCCTACCCGGCGTCCGGGTCGGTGGCGAGGCGGGCGTGGAGGTGTTCGTCGACGTAGTCGCCGTCGCCGTAGCGGTAGGAGGCCCGGGTGGTGCCCTCGTGGCGGAAGCCGCCGCGGACGGCGACGCGGCAGGAGGCCTCGTTGCCGACTCCGTGCCAGAGCTCGATGCGGCGGGCGCCGGCGGTGGCGACGGCCCAGCGGGTGACGGCGGTGGCGGCGCGGGTGGCGATGCCCCGGCCGCGGGCGGTGGGGAGCAGCCAGTAGCCGACCGTGGCGATGCCGTCCGACTGGTTGGTCCAGCCCAGGAAGGCGTTGCCGTGGAGGGTCCCGTCGAGGGCGTCGGTGATCGCGAAGGCGGCCGCGCGCCCCTCGGCCCAGCCGGTGTCGCAGCGGTCGAGGTAGGCCTCGGCGCCGGCCGGGTCGGCGATCCGCAGCGGGTTCCAGCGGGCGATCTCCGGGTCGGCCGCGGCCGCCATCAGGGCGGGGACGGTGCCGCCGGGCAGGTCGAGGGCCCTGCCCCAGGGGCGCAGCGCGAAGTCGCCCAGGTCGAGGGTGGCGGGCCGCAGGACGCGCCGCTCGGCGGAGGTATCGGTGGTGCTCATCCGGCCTTCCTATCCCGCCCGCTCCGGTGCCCGCCAGCGAATTTCCCCGGCCGGGAATCCGCCCCCGCCGCCCGGTGACGTCCGGTGAGCGGGACGGGGGGCGGCGGGGGCGGGCGGGGGCGGGCGGGGGGGGGGGGGGGGAGGACC
>NZ_JBHWIR010000121.1:15610-18222 GCF_042731835.1 Kitasatospora sp. NPDC059817
CGGCCGCCCGGTGTGGTCGGGTGAGCGGGAGGGGGCACGGCGGGCCCGCCGTGCGCCGTCCGGAGGGCCGGGTCAGACGATCCGGGACAGGTACCCGTTGTCGACCAGCCAGAGCACGTTCAGCTTGGCCGGGCCGCCGGGCACCAGGGCCGCGTCGAGCTGGTACTGCAGGCCCCAGCCGGGCTGGCCGAACCACGGGGCGATCGGGCCGGCGTGCACCTTGAAGGGCTTGACCACCTTGTAGTCGTGGTAGTTGCAGCCCGCCGGCGGGGTGCCGTCGAGGCTCTGCGGCGGGATGGAACGGGTGGAGTAGGGCAGCCCCTCGGGGGCGAGGAAGGCGCCGTACTCGCTGCCGTAGCGGTCGATGTTCTGGTTCGGGTAGAGCGTGAGATCGAACTCGACCGGGGTGCCGTCGGGCAGGGTGACGTAGCCGTCGGACGGCGGGTAGATCCAGCCGCCGGCGCCGTTGTTGCCGGCCGGGTCGTAGTAGGTGGTGAGGAACTGCTGCTCGCTCAGGGAGCCGGTGCGCTGGTAGCCGACGAGTTCCCGGCCGACCCGGCCGGTGGTGGGCAGGTCGGCGGGGCCGAGCCGCTTGTCACCCTGGTAGAAGTCGGCGGAGCACTCGTCGGGGGGCGTGGCGGCCCGGGCGGAGGTGCCCGCGGTGGAGGTGTCGGCCGCGGTGGAGGCGCCCGCGGTGGCGGTGTCGGCCGCGGCGGCCGGGATGCTCGGGGCGATCAGGGCGGCGGCTGCGGCGAGTGGCGCGACGAGCAGGCGAAGGCGAAGGCGCACGGTGTCTCCGTCGTGAGGGGGGGTCGCACGGAGGGGGCGTCCTGCTCACCCTCCGTGTCCGTTTCGACACCAGGCAAGCGGATCAGCTGATCATCCGTCAACACGACTAGGCCGAAGACGCACCGAATTCCCCGGTTCCGGCCAACCCCGGGACGCCGGACCGGTTCACCCGAAAGACTGAGCGGTCCGGCACCGGCCCCGGCGCGCCGCGCAACCGCCCGTCAGCGCCCCGGCGCGACCCGCCCGATCAGGTGGAGCAGCCGGTCGAGGGCATCGTTGGAGTTGGGCTCGGTGAGGTTGACCATGAGCCGGAACGCCACCTTCAGCAGCGCCGGGTGGCCGAGCCCGGCGGCGCCGGCCGCGCCGAGCAGCCTGGGCCGGCCGAGCAGGTCGGCGGCGAGGCGGCCGAGCGCGAAGTAGCCGGCGTAGGCGGAGCGCAGCGCCTGCGGGTAGGCGCGCAGGGCCAGTTCGCGGCCGCGGTCGGTGCGCCGGGCGAGGGCCTGGACGATGGTCTCGGCGGCGTAGCGGCCGGATTCCATCGCGTAGGCGATGCCTTCGCCGGTACCGGGGCTGACCGTGCCGCCGGCGTCACCGATGAGCAACAAGCCGTCGGCGTAGTGGGGTTGGCGGTTGAGGCCCATCGGGAGGGCGGAGCCGCGGACGGGCTCGGTGACGGCGTCGGGGGTGTAGCCGTACGCGGGCGGCAGGCTGTCGCACCAGCGGCGGAGCAGGTCGCGCCAGTCGAGGTCGACGTGGGCGGTGTCGAGGACGCCGAGGCCGACGTTGGCGGTGCCGTCGCCCATGCCGAACACCCAGGCGTAGCCGGGCAGCAGACGGCGGGCGGGGTCGCCCGGGTCGCGCAGGTCGAGCCAGGCCTCCAGGTAGCGGTCCTGGTGGCGGGGGGTGGTGAAGTAGGTGCGGTAGGCGACGCCCATGGCGCGGTCGGTGCGGCGGTAGCGCTTCATCGCGACGGAGAGGCGGGTGGAGTTGCCGTCGGCGGCGACCACGACCGGCGCCTGGTAGCTGACGGGCCGGCGTTCGTCGCCGAGCTTCGCGGTGACGCCGGTGATCCGGCCGCTCCGCTCGTCCACCAACGGGCCTGCCACGTTGGCCCGTTCGATCAGCCGGGCGCCGGCCGAGGCGGCCCGGCGGGCGAGCAGTTCGTCGAAGTCGGCACGCCGGCGGACGAGTCCGTGGCCGGGGTAGGCGGACAGCTCGGGCCAGTCGAACTCCAGCGCGCGCCGGCCGGAGACCAGCCGCAGCCCCTGGTTGTGCAGCCAGCCGGCCTGCTCGGAGACGTCGATGCCGAGGTCGGTCAACTGCTTGACGGCGCGCGGGGTGAGGCCGTCGCCGCAGACCTTCTCGCGCGGGAACGCGGACTTCTCCAGCAGCAGGACGTCCAGGCCGGTGCGGGCGAGGTGGTAGGCGGCGGTGGAGCCGGCCGGGCCGGCGCCGACCACGATGACGTCGGCGTCCTCCTCGGTCCGGGCGGGCCGGGGGGCCCGGCCGCCGTCTGCGGGCACCTGCTGCTCTGGGCCGGGCATCACGCACTCCCACGGGGTCGGATCGGCTGCGGGCCCGACGGGGCCGCAGGGGGCCCCGGACGGACTCGGACAGGGCCATTCGGACAGGTTCGTTCGGACGGGGCCATTCGGACGCGGCCGGACTCGGCGGTCCGAGACGGACGATAGAGAACCACGGCACCCGCCCGCCGCCCCGACACGCGGGCCCGGCCCCCGGACCGGGGAAAAACGGCCCCCCGGGGGGGGGGGCCGGGCCCCCCCCGGGGGGGGGCCGCCCGTGGACACCCCCCCCCAAAACGC
>NZ_JBHWIR010000121.1:18232-21448 GCF_042731835.1 Kitasatospora sp. NPDC059817
CCGCCCCCCGGGCCCCCCCGGGCCCCCCGCCCCCCGGGGGGGGGGGCGGCCCCCGGGGCTCTGGGGAACTGCTGCGGCGGCGTCAGGGGTTGAGCGCCAGCACCACGTAGGCGGCCAGCACGGCGAGGTGCACGGCGCCCTGGAGCGGGGTGGCCCGGCGCGGGATGACCGTCAGGGTGCCGAGCACGATGGTCAGGGTCAGCAGCACCATGTGCGCCGGGCCGAGGCCGAGGACGAGCGGGCCGGAGAGCCAGGAGGAGGCGATCGCGACGGCCGGGATGGTCAGGCCGATGCTGGCGAGCGCCGAGCCGAGGGCCAGGTTGAGGCTGGTCTGCACCCGGTTGCGCAGGGCCGCGCGCAGCGCCGCGATGGTCTCCGGCAGCAGGACGAGCAGGGCGATCACGACGCCGACGACGGAGTGCGGCAGTCCGGCGTCGTCCACGGCGTGCTCGATGGTCGGCGAGACGCCCTTGGCGAGGCCGACCACGGAGACCAGGGCCACGCCGAGCAGCAGCAGGCTGATCCAGGCGGCCTTGGCGGTCGGCGGCGCGGCGTGGTCCTCCTCGTCGAGCACCCGGCCCTCGGGGGTGACCGGCAGGAAGTAGTCCCGGTGCCGGAAGGTCAGGGTGGTCACGAACAGCCCGTACAGCACGATCGAGGCGGTGGCCGCGAAGACCAGCTGGGTGGTGGAGAACTGCGGGCCCGGGGAGCTGGTGGTGAAGGTCGGCAGCACCAGGCTGAGGGTGGCGAGGGTGCCGATGCAGGCGAGCGCGGCGCCGGTGCCCTCGGCGTTGAAGACGGCGGTCCGGTACTTGATCGCGGCGACCAGGATGGACAGACCGAGGATGCCGTTGCAGGTGATCATCACGGCGGCGAACACAGTGTCCCGGGCCAGGGTGGCGGACTTGGAGCCGCCGTCGGCCATCAGCGTCACGATCAGCGCGACCTCGATCACGGTGACCGCCACCGCGAGCACGAGCGATCCGAAGGGTTCCCCGACCCGGTGTGCGATCACCTCGGCGTGGTGCACGGCGGCGAGCACGGCGCCGGCCAGGAAGCAGGCGACGACGCCCACCACCCAACCGGGCAGGACCCGGTGCCAGGTCAGGGCGAGGACGACGAACGACACCACCGGAACGACGACGGTCCATTGCGCGGTGGCCGCGCGGAGCTTCGTGATCATGCCGCCGAGCATCCCAGACCGGGGGCCGCCCACCCGGCTGACCGCGCCGGGATACGGGGGGATGTGGTACAGGTCATCCCGTTTTGCCCGCTCACCCACCGTAGTCGGCGAGGTACCGGAGCACCTTGTCGACGTGCGGGCGGACCCGTTCCGGGACACCTTCGGCGGCCGCCACCGTCTTGTCGCTGGTCCGGTAGGCGGCGGTGACCAGGGCCGGCAGGTCGCGGGTGAAGCCCCGGTGCTTGAGCTGCTGGTCCAGCCAGCAGACGTAGTTGCCCATCGCGGCGATCGCGTCGCCCGGGTCCAGGTAGGACTTGGGGCCGTCGTGGGCCGCGGCCTTCGCCCAGGCGTCGAAGACGGCGGGCGTCCACATGGCGATGCCGTACTCGCCGGTCTCGGGGCGGGCCGCGTTCGGGTCGAAGCCGCTCTCGGCCTTGAGCATCGCGGCCAGCAGCACCGGGGTGATCTCGGGCTCGGGGCAGCGCCGGGCGGAGTCCTCGATCATGCCGCGGTAGGCCACCGGGACGTCGGAGCCGGCCGGGATCGCGCCGGGCAGCGGGGGCGCGGCCGGGTGGGCGGCCGACCCCGCGGCGGGTACGGTCGCGCCTTGCTCCGCAGCCTCCGGCTCGGGGGCCCCGGTCAGGGCGAGGACGGTGGCGGCGCAGGCCAGCAGGCCGGTGGCGGCCCGCAGGGCGGCGCCGCGGCGGCAGGCCGGACGCGCGACGGCCCCGGCGACCATCGCGGCGAGGTCGGTGCGGGCCCGCTCCTCCCGCCCGGGGGCCAGGCAGGCGGTGACCACGGCCCGCCAGGGCCCGGGCAGCGCCTCGTCCAGCCGCAGCGGCGCCGCGCCGCGCGCGTACGCCTGGGCGGCCAGCGAGCGGGCCCGGGCGGTGGCGCCGAGGAACGGGTGCAGGCCGCCGGTGAGCACCTGGTGGGCGATCACCCCGAAGGCCCAGATGTCGGCGCTGGGGCGCACCGCGACGCCGCGCGCGCCGGTGCGCTCGGACCACCACTCGGGCGGGACGTGGTCGGGCGAGCCGAGCGGCGGCGCGTAGGCGTGGGTGCCCTCCAGTTCGGCGGTGAGGCCGAAGTCCGCGATCTTGGCGGTGCCGTCGGCCATCAGCAGGATGTTGGCCGGTTTGAGATCCCCGTGCACCCAGCCGCCCCGGTGCATGTGGGTGAGCCCGGCGCAGACCTCGACGAGGACGCGTTCGGCACCAGGCACCGGGGCGCCGGGGCGGGCGGCGGCGAGGACGTCCTGGAGGCTGCGGGCGGCGCGTTCCATCACCAGGGCGACGGCGCCGTCCAGGCCGGGGTGGGCCGGGTCGTCGACGACCGTCACGGCGAGGGTGCGGATCAGGTGGGGGTGGTCCGCGCGGCGGCTGAAGCGCATCTCGCTGCGGGCGACCTCCGTCATGGTCCGGCGCTGGCCGGGGCTGAGCCGGGCGGGGCTGAGCAGTTTGACGGCGGCCGGGGTGCCGTCGGGGCCTTCGGCCGCGTACACGCTGCCCCAGGCACCGGCCCCGAGGTAGGCGCCGGTGCGGTAGCCCGCGAGCCGGTAGCCGGCCGGCACCTCGAACTGCCGCTCCGGCAGGGGCTGGTCCTTCTCCGGCACCCGCTGCTCGGACGCCGGCTCGTCGGGTACCGGCTCGACGGGCGGCTGACCGGCGGGCGGCTGACCGGCGGGCCTCACGGTCGGGCGACCGGGCGCCGGGGCGGGAGCAGGGCCAGGTGCTCCTCCCGGACGAGGTCGAACTTCAGTGCCAGGGCCGCGAGTTCCTCGCGCTTGCCGCCGCCGGGTCCGTCCTCGTACGGCTCGCGCAGCCGCAGCTTCGTCCACACCAGGTAGTCGATGTGGTAGTTGACCGCCGAGCGGGTCAGCCCGTGGCAGGAGGGCAGGGCGCGCAGCCGGGCCAGCACGTCCGTCACGCCGGGGACGACGGCGGCGGAGGGCGAGCGCAGCCGGGGCTCGCAGAGCGCGAGCAGCACCAGGAAGTACTTGGCGGTCGGGTCGAGGGCGAACGGGTTGACGG
>NZ_JBHWIR010000121.1:21458-23678 GCF_042731835.1 Kitasatospora sp. NPDC059817
GATATCGCGTGGGCGTGGGGGGGGGGGCGGCGGGGCACCGGACCCCCCCGCGCCCCCCCCCCCCCCACGCCGCCTGGCCGACCCTCCAGGTACGCGTGTTGCGGGGCGAAGACCTTGAACGAGGCGGGTTCGCCGAGGGCGGGCAGCAGCACCCGGGAGAACTCGAACGGGACGGGCGCGCCGAGCCGGCCGGGCGCCACCTTGACGTGCTCGCCCGCGCCCTCCAGGTTCTCCACCACGTAGGTGGCGGAGGTGCTGAAGTTGGACAGCCGCCAGTAGTCCTCGGCGGCGGTGACCTCCCCCGCGCGCCGGGAGACGCCCTGGTCGGGCAGCGGGATGGGGGCCGGGCGGCCGGGCTCGCCGCGCCCGAACACCGCGGCCTCGCCGGGGCCCATCCGCAGCAGGCCGGGCGGTTCGCCGGGTGCCATCACGGGCCCCCGGTCGGGCAGTTGCACGATGACCGTGTCCACGCAGACACCTCCGTGGTTCGGGTCGATGCTAACGGCCCGATTCACCCCGACGGCAGTTCGCCACTCGGACGAGTGAAGGGACACCGCCAACCCGGGCCGGGCGTCGCCGAGTTGCCCGCAGGCCTCCCACCTGGCGGTCCGTCGACCGCCCGACAGGCGGTTGCAGCACGTAGTTGAATGGTCACCTTGAGTGTGACGCAACACACACACGACATGACCACGTTCTGTGCAAGACTCATCTCAAGGAGTGAGATCCCCTTAATTTCCAAGGAGGTTCATATCATGCGCGCTCGGATCGCAGCTGTGACGATGATGGCGGCAGGGATAGCAGGCCTGGCGGCCGGACCGGCCATCGCGGCCCCGGCGACGACCGAGAACGAAGCGGTGGCCTGCGCCGCCGTGCTCAACACGCCCTGCATCTCGCACCAGCACGACGGCGAGGGCTTCTTCGGCGTCGCCCAGGTCTCCGCCGACTCGCGCCAGTTGACGATGGTTCAGGTCGAGGTGCGGACCCAGAAGGCCTGGGGCAGCCCGTGGGAGACGGTCGCCTCCGCGACCACCGTGCGCCTGGGCTCCGCAAAGGCGGTCACCCCGCGCGTCGTCACCACCGACCTGCGGATCATCTGCGCCACCGCCGGCCCGGCGCTGGAGGCGACCCGGCAGGTCACCACCTGTACCAACCCGTTCTGACGGACCCCGCCGCTCCACCAGCACCGAGGTCCTCGATCGACCCGACCCACCCCACCGCCGGGGCGTCCGCGCCCCGGCTCCAGGGCCGGCCGCCAGCGCACCCGGCGGCCGGCCCGTCGGCATGTGCAGCCCCGCAGAGCGGCTCCGACCAGGGCCCGAGTGGACCTGGGGCACCCGTTCACGGCAAACTGGTCTAGACCTCAAGGGTCTAGACCAAGCACCCGGCTCAGAACGGTGGACCAGTATGGAAATCGTGATCGTCCCTGACGCCTCAGCGGCCGGCGAACTCATCGCCGCGGCGATCACCGATCTGCTGACCGGCAAGCCCGAGGCCCTGCTCGGCGTGGCGACCGGCTCGACGCCGCTGCCGATCTACCAGGCCCTCGCCGAGCGGGTCCGCGACGGCCGGCTCGACGCCTCCCGGGCGCGCATCTGCCAGCTCGACGAGTACGTCGGCCTGCCCGCCGGCCACCCCGAGTCCTACCGCTCGGTGGTGCTGCGCGAGGTCGTCGAGCCGCTGGGCCTGACCGAGGACTCCTTCCTCGGCCCGGACGGCAACGCGACGGACATCGCCGCGGCGGCCGCCGACTACGACCGCGCGCTGGCCGCGGCCGGCGGCGTGGACCTCCAGCTGCTCGGCATCGGCACCGACGGTCACATCGGCTTCAACGAGCCCTGCTCCTCGCTGGCCTCCCGGACCCGGATCAAGACGCTCACCCGGCAGACCCGCGAGGACAACGCCCGGTTCTTCGACAGCCTCGACGAGGTCCCGCACCACGTCATCACCCAGGGCATCGGGACCATCCTGGAGGCGCGCCACCTCGTCCTGCTCGCCACCGGCGAGGCCAAGGCCGAGGCCGTCGCCCTCTCCGTCGAGGGGCCGCTGTCCGCCGCCGTCCCCGCCTCGGCGCTGCAGCTCCACCCGCACGCCACCGTGGTGGTCGACGAGGCCGCCGCCTCCGGCCTCAAGCTCGCCGACTACTTCCGCGACACCTACGCCGCCAAGCCGGCCTGGCAGAAGCTCTGAGGTCGGCGGGGGCCGGGCGGGGGGCCGGCGCAG
>NZ_JBHWIR010000122.1:0-23673 GCF_042731835.1 Kitasatospora sp. NPDC059817
CTCAGCGTCGCCTTGCAGCCCGCCGGGATCGTCACCGTCTGCGCCAGCGTGTCGGTGTGCGAGGAACCGTAGCCGTTCAGCCACGCCTTCCACGAGCCACCGTGCGCCGCCTGCGAGGAGCTGTTGTCCACCACACCGGAGCTGGTCGTCCACGGCGCCGCCGAGCCCGTCTCGAAGCCCGCGTTGCCCAGCAGCTGCGCCGGCGTGCAGGTGCCGCCACCGCCACCGGTCACCGTCCACGTGAAGCTCGCGGTACCCGACTTGCCCGCCGAGTCCTTCACCGTCACCGTCACGTTCGACGAGCCCGCCGTGGTGGCGGTACCGGTGATCGCGCCGGTGGAGGCGTTGATCGCCAGCCCGGCCGGCAGACCCGTCGCACTGTACGACAGCGGCGCGGTACCACCGGAAGCGTTGATCTGGAGGTTCACCGCACCGCCGACCGCGGTGGACTGGTTGCCCGGACTGGTGACGGTGATGCCGCCGGGGTTGGGCAGCGAGCCGACGTTGACGGCGGCCCAGGCCGTGGCGACCGCGTTGTACTCGGCGCTGTTCGCGCCGTACAGGTCGGTGGCCGCGTTCAGGGTCGCGGTGCGGGCGGCGGCGTAGTTGGTGGTGGAGGTCATGTACGCGGTCAGCGCCTTGTACCAGACCTGCAGCGCCTTGTCGCGGCCGATGCCGGTGACGGTGATGTTGTTGACCGTCGGGCTGTTGTAGTTGAAGCCGTTGATGGTCTTCGCGCCGCTGCCCTCGGACAGCAGGTAGAAGAAGTGGTTGGCGACACCGGACGAGTAGTGCACGTCCAGGTTGCCGACGCCCGAGTACCAGGAGTCGGCCGAGGTGCCGTCCTTGGAGGGCTTGTCCATGTAGCGCAGCGGCGTGCCGTTGCCGTTGATGTCGATCAGCTCGCCGATGAGGTAGTTCGGCGGGTTGGCGGGCAGGTTGGCGTAGAACTCGACGCCGGTGCCCATGATGTCGGAGGTCGCCTCGTTGAGGCCGCCGGACTCGCCCGAGTAGTTCAGGTTGGCGGTGGCGGAGGTGACGCCGTGGCTCATCTCGTGGCCGGAGACGTCGAGTTCGGTCAGCGGGTGGGTGTCGCCCGAGCCGTCGCCGTACGTCATGCAGAAGCAGCTGTCGTCCCAGAACGCGTTGACGTAGCCGGTGTCGTAGTGGACCCGGCTCATCGCGCCGACGCCGTCGTTCTTGATGCCCGTGCGGCCGAAGGAGTTCTTGTAGAAGTCCCAGGTGGCGGCCGCGCCGAACTGGGCGTCCACGGCGGCGGACTCGCGGTTGCTGGCCTGGCCGTTGCCCCAGGTGTCGCTCGACTTGCTGAACAGCGTGCCGTTGCCGGAGGTGCCGTTCTTCATGTCGGTGGTGTACTGGCCGCCGCGGGTGGCGTCCTTCAGCGAGTACGTCGAGCCGCTCTGGGTGGTGGTCAGCGGCACGTTGCCGACGAACACGCCGTTGCCGGAGCCGCGCTTGATGCCGTCGGCCTTGCTGAGCACGTCGCCGGTCGCGGCGTCGGTGACCACGTGCAGCTTGCTCGGGGTGCCGTCGGACTCGCGGCCGGAGACGACGGTCTCCCAGGCGAGCTTCGGGGTGCCGTCGGCGGCCCAGACGACCAGGCGCGGCGCGGTGTCGACGGCGGCGCCCTGCTCGGCGGCGAGCGCGGCGGCCTGGGCCTTCGGCGCGGCCTGGGCCGGCGTGGTGCTGACGCCGCTGAGGTTGGCCTCGCTGGCCTTGGTCACGCTCTTGGTGGCGCCCGCGGCGTCCTGGTGGACGATCAGGTCGCCGCCGAGCACCGGGAGTCCGGCGTAGGTGCGCTCGTAGCGCAGGTGGCGGCCGCCGTTGGTGTCCAGGACGACGTCCTTGGTGACCAGCTTCTCCTGGCCGCTCAGGCCCAGGGCCTGGGCGAAGGACGCGGACTGCTGGTTCGCGGAGGCGATCAGCGCGGCCCGGTCCGACTGCTGGGCGGCGACGGCGGACGGGGCGTCGGGCGTCGCGGCCTGCGCGATGACCGGTATGCCGGTCACCAGCAGCGCGGTGGTTGCGGCCATGACAACCGCGGCCTTCCGGGCGTGAGCGTAACGGGACATGCGGACTCCTTTTCCGACCGGCGCGGGTTCGCACCGGTGGAGAGAAACCTGGGCCGCGGGGTTGCGGCGCAGTGGGGGCCCCCGCCCGGGGTGTGCGACGGGGGTGCGGTTGCGGTGCTCACAAGTCGTGGCAGGTTTGGGACGCGCTGCACCTGATCTGGTCGGCTGCACCGGGGGGTGGGGCCCCCTCGTCTGCAGCCGCAGGAATCGTGGCAGCAAACGAGTCGTCAATGACAGATGCATGCCACGGAATGGCCGATTCATTACCGAAACCGTATGCATGACTGTTCATCAGTTGTGTTACCCCTTTGAGAACTCATGAACACGGTTTTCATGATCCGGGGAATGTTCGATCACTTCCGGAAGTCACTGACCAGCGCTCAGGGCCCCCGCCCGCGCCACCCGGCGGCCGACGGCACCGGGCGGGGGCGGCACATCACGCTTCCGGCCGTGCCATCGGTGCTTTCCGGCCACCGGGCGGCCAAAACGAAACGGGTCCCGCGCCGCCACAACGGCGGTGCGGGACCCGGGGGTTCCGGAGTTCGTCGATCAGCCCTGGACGAACACCGCCACGGTGCGGCCCGGCACGGTGAAGGTGCCGGTCGCGGCGTCGAAGCCGGACTGCTTCACCACCGCGTCCGCGCCGCCCGCCTGGACCGGGTGCAGGGCCTGGCCCGTCCCCTTCAGGGCCGCCACGGTCTGCGCCTGCGCGGTGGGCGTGGCGTTGAACACCACGGTGACGCCCTTCTCGGCGCCCTTCAGCCCGGTGCCGTCCAGGTGCAGGGTGATCACCCCGGGCGTCTCACCGGGCGTGCCGGAGAGCGGGTAGGACAGCCGCTGCTGGACGGCGGCCAGGGTGGGCAGCGAGAACAGCGGCGAGGACTGCTTGATCCGCAGGAACTCCTGGTACTGCGCGGAGGTCGCACGGATCTCGGCCGCCCCCACGGTCAGCCGCGGGTTCGCCAGCAGGGACTGCGCGGTCGGCCACATCTCCTTGTTGTCGGCCGCCGGCGGCAGGCCCCGGCCCCAGCCGTTGCCCTGCGTCGCGTCCCAGTGGATGGCGTTGAACCAGTCGCCCGAGTCGTAGGAGTTGGCGTCCAGCGACTTGGAGCGCAGCAGGTCGCTGCCGGCCTGGGCGAAGCCCGCGCCTTGGGTGAGCGCGGTGAGCGAGAGCCCGAGCGCCTGCATCCGGGCCCGGTCGGCGGGCGCGGTGCCGGTCGGCAGCTTGTACGCGAGCGCGTCGAACAGGTCGGTGTTGTCGTGGGCGTCCACGTACTCCACCGCCTCGCCCGGCTTGGCCGCGTACCCGGTCGGGGCGCCGTTGTAGTCGACCTGCGCGCCGGTGACGGCCCGGCCCGAGCTGTCGGTGAAGGAGTAGCCGGCCAGGTTGCCGGCCAGTCCGACCTTCAGCTGGTCCATCTGGTGCAGCAGCCGGTCCTTCTGCTCCTGCGGGGTGCCGTTGGCGGGCGAGCCGTTGGGGTCGGTGTACAGGCCCGAGGCGAAGCCCTGCTGCGGGGCGGAGTTCAGCATGAAGTTGCCGCCGCGGGCGGCGTCGCGGAGCCGGTCGTCGAAGGTGGCGATGCCGGTGCCGGCCAGGTTGAGCTGGGTGGCCTGCTCGAACCGGGCGTTGTTCGCGACGACGCCGAAGTTCCAGCCCTCGCCGTAGAGGAAGACGTTCTTCCCGTCGATGCCGTCCGAGGCGGGCGTCATCTTCCGCAGCGCGGCCTGCACGTCCAGCATGGTGGACTTCGGGTCCAGGCCCATCAGGTCGAAGCGGAAGCCGTCGACCTTGTACTCGCGGGCCCAGGTGGTCACCGAGTCGACCACGAGCCGGTTCATCATGGCGTGCTCGGGCGCGGTGTCGGCGCAGCAACTGTCCGCGGTGACCTTGCCGTTGTCGTCCAACCGCTGGTAGTAGCCGGGGACGACCCTGTCCAGCACCGAGTGCTCGGCCTGGCCGCTGGCGGCGGTGTGGTTGTAGACCACGTCCAGCACCACCCGCAGCCCGGCCTCGTGCATCGCCTGCACCATCCGCCGGAATTCGACGGTGCGCGCCGTCCCGTTCGTCTCCGTGGCGTACGACCCCTCCGGCACGGTGTAGTGCAGCGGGTCGTAGCCCCAGTTGTACGCGTCGTCGGCCGCGACGGCCGCCACGCACTCCTGCTGCTTCGGACCGTCCGGGGGCAGGGACTTGAGGTCGCAGGCCGGCAGCTTCTGGTCGGCCCGGTTCTCCCGGATGGTGGCGATGTCGAAGGTCGGCAGCAGGTGGACGGTGGTCACCCCGGCCTGGGCGAGCTCCCGCAGGTGCCGCATGCCGGCCGACTGCGACTCGGTGAACGCCAGGTAGGTGCCGCGCTCGGCGGCCGGGACGGTGGTGTCCTCCACCGAGAAGTCCCGGACGTGCAGTTCCTGGATCTGCTGCTGCGCCGGCGGGACGGGCTCGGGGACGTTCTGCTCCTCCCAGCCCGCGGGCTTGAGCTCCTTGGCGGCGAGGTCGGCGACCAGGCTGCGCCTGGAGTCGGTGGACAGCGCGACCGAGTACGGGTCGGTGACGGTGTTGACCACCACCTGCTGGACGGAGGGCGCCCAGACCTTCACCTGGTACAGGTAGTACTTGCCGTCCAACTCGCCCTTGTCGCGGACGACTTCCCAGACGCCGGTCTCGTCGTCCAGCTTCAGCGGCAGCGTCTTCGGGGTGCCGCCGGTCGCACTGTCGAAGACCTGGACGGACACCTCCTGCGCGGTCGGCGCCCACACCGACAGCGCCACCTTGCCGTTGTAGTAGGCCGGGCCGAAGTCCACCCGGCCGGTGCGGCGCGCGTAGAGGTCGTCCAGCACGCCGGGGGTCTGCACGCCGGTGGCGGCCAGCACGGCGCCGCTGGGCAGGTGTTCGGTGAACAGCAGCTGGCTGCGCAGCGCGGCCGGGACGCGGGCGGTGTCCCGGGCGTCCACGGTGAAGGCCCGGTAGCCCGCCAGGTGCGGGAACGCGGCCTTCTGCGCGGCGGTCAGGCCGCCCTGGGCGGCGTTGAGCCGGATCCACCGGCCGGGCTTGGTCAGCGCGCCCTTGTCGGCGCGGATGCCGCCCTCGGGGTCGTACACCAGCTGGGCGCTGGTGCCGCCGGCCAGGGCCGCGTCGCCCGCGCCGTAGGCCGCCGGGACGACGACGGTCCTGGCGTCGATCCACTGGGCCTTGGCGGTGCCGAGGTCCACCTGCGCGGAGGCGGCGGCGTTCTGCGGCAGCAGGTGGCCCTCGCGGCCGCCGAGCAGCCACACCTCGCGGCCGTCGACGGCGAGGTTCAGGGACTGGTCGGTGGGCAGGTCCTTGTCGTTGCCCTTGTGCAGGATGTAGCTGAGGCTGGTCGCGCCGGGGGCCAGCGGCACCTCGAAGACGGCGCCGAAGGCGTCGCGGCGCACCGGCATCAGCGGCTTGCCCCAGTCGGTGGGGGTGGCCGCGCCGGTCCAGTCGTGCAGGCCCCAGCCGTCGTAGTCGCCGTCGGCCCGGTTGTAGTGGAGGACGGCGGTGTTGGCGGGCGGAGTGTTCACCGGGCCCGGGTCGGCGGTGCGCACGGCCGGGTCGCCCTGCCGGAGCCAGACCTCGCCGGTGGCGCCGACGTCGACGTGGCGGTCGGCGTCGACGTCCTTGACGCCGTTCTTCTCGACGACGAACCCGACGTCCGAGGCGCCGGGCTTGAGCTTCACGTAGGCGAAGGCCCCGTACGCGTCCCGGCCGGTGAAGGCGTGCCCGGCGGGCCACGGGGTGGCCTCGCCGTCGGCGAGGTCGCCCCAGGCGTAGAGGTTCCAGCCGTCGTAGTCGCCGTCCGGCCGGTTGTAGTGCACGACGGCGTACGGGCGGGCGGCGGCGGTGGGCATCGGCTTGGGTGCGGGGGCGCCGGTGGTGAAGCTCGCGGTGGCGGAGCGCAGCCGGCCGCTGGAGTCCTGGACGACGGCCTTGTAGCGGACGGCCGTGCCGGGGGCGGTGGCGCCCAGGTCCTGGGTGACCAGGTTCTTCCCGGTGTCGGCGGTGCCCAGGGTCTGCCAGGGCCCGGTGCCGATCTGGGCGGCGAAGGTGACGCGGTTGAAGCCGCCGCCGGTCGTGGCGCCGACGGTGACGGTGCCGCTCGAACCGTCGGCCGGCGGCTGCACGGAGAGCTGCGGCGCCGCCGTGGTGGGGGCGAGCCCGGCGCCGGCCTTGAACACCACCGAGGAGAGCGCCGGCACGGTCACGGTGACCTTGCGGTCGGCGCCGGAGGTCGCCTTCCCGCCCGTTGCCGGGTAGATCCGGTCGAAGCCCATCCCGGCGGAGAAGGTGTCCAGGGTGACGGTCTTCGCCTCGGCGGCGTTGTTGACCGCCACCAGGTACTCGGTCCGCTGCCCGGCGTCGATCCGGGAGAAGGCGTACACGCCCGCGCCGTCGGCGGCGTAGCGCTCGATCTGGGCGCCGTCGGCGAGCGCCGGGTTGTCGCGGCGCAGCTTGGCCAGCGCGGCGACGTCCTGGTAGAGCGCGCCGCCCTGCCCGTACCGGTCGGCCGGGCCGGAGGGGCCGCCGAGCACCCGGTCGCCGTTGTAGGAGGGCGTCTTGGAGGCGAACATGTCCTGTCGGGCGTCCTGGTCACCGCCCGCGCCGGTGAAGCCCTGTTCGTCGCCGTAGTAGACGACGGGCTGGCCGCGGGTGAGGAACTGGAGCTCGGTGCCGAGCCGGTCCTTCTTCAGCAGGGTGGCCTCGTCGGCGCCCGGGTTGTCGGCGAGCAGGAAGGAGCCGAACCGGCCCATGTCGTGGTTGCCGAGGAAGGTCGGCAGCTCGTACGCGTCGGTGTCGGCGGTGGTGTAGCGGTAGTCCTGGCCGTAGACGTCGGCGAGGTTCTTCGCCGAGCCGCCCTGGGAGACGTAGCCGCGGGCGGCGCCCTGGAACGGGAAGTCCAGGGTGGCCTGGAGCTTGCCCTTGGTGACGTACGGCGAGGTGATCGCCGGGTCGCCGGAGTAGACCTCGCCGAACATGAAGAACTTCTTGTTGCCCTGCTTGGCGGCGAAGTCCTTGAGCGCGGGCGCCCACTGCTGCCAGAACGCCATGTTGACGTGCTTGACGGTGTCGATCCGGAAGCCGTCCACGCCGGCGTCCTTGACCCACTGCTGGTAGACCTTCTCGAAGCCCTTCACCACCCGGGGGTTCTGGGTGTCGAGGTCGTCCAGGCCGCTGAAGTCGCCCTCGGTGGCGGACTCGCCGACGAAGGTCGAGTCACCGCGGTTGTGGTAGAGCGCGGGGTCGTTGAGCCAGGACGGGGTCTTGGCCGTGGCGTCGACGGGCTTGCGGAAGACCGGGGTGTAGGGGAAGGAGTCCTTGGTGAGCCGCGGCCAGGGGGCGCCCGCGTCGGCGATCGCGGTCTCGTCGACGGGGTTGCCGTCGGCGTCGAGGGTCGGGTAGGCGCCGACGGAGCGGTAGCCGTGCTGCTGCTCGGCGTCGTCGATGACGTCGGCGGTGTGGTTGGTGATGACGTCGAAGAAGACCTTGATGCCGCGGGCGTGGGCCTTGGCTATCAGGTCCTTGAGCTGGTCGTTGGTGCCGAAGTGCGGGTCGACCTGGGTGAAGTCGGTGATCCAGTAGCCGTGGTAGCCGGCCGAGGCCTGGTCGCCGCTGCCCTGGACCGGCTTGTTCTTGAAGATCGGCGCCATCCAGATCGCGGTGGTGCCGAGGTTCTGGATGTAGTCGAGCCGCTGGATCAGGCCGGCCAGGTCACCGCCGTGGTAGAAGCCCTTGTCGGCCGGGTCGAAGCCGTGGTCCAGCCGGCCGCCGGTGATGCCCCCCGTGTCGTTGGCGGGGTCGCCGTTGGCGAAGCGGTCGGGCAGGACGAAGTAGAACTGCTCGCGGCTGAGGTCGTGCCGCCCGGCGGTGGCCGCCAGGGCGGCGTCCGAGGGCGGGGGCGGCGGGGCGGCGGCGAGGGCCGCGGGGGCGCTGCCGAGGGTGGCTGCGGTCAGCGCGGCGGCCAGCAGGACGGCCGTGCGGCCGGGTCTGCGTCGGGGGGTGCTCCGCCGGGGGCGGAGCCGGACATCGGCCACTGAGGGTCTCCCTTAGGGGAAGGGGTGAGCGAGTTCCCTGGAAGCTAGCGGCCTGCAATATGTTTCAGCAAGATGCAGAAACGGTTTCTTTCCGGGAAACTCCAGGCCAGGACCGTTGCCGCCACCCCGATTACGCCCTTGGAGCGGTCGGCGTAACAATGGGACGCATGCCTGTCCCACCGGTAAGCACCAGACCCGACCTCACCCCCTACCCCGGTGGGAGCCTCCCCCTAGCCCTCAAGGGGGACAGCCGGTGAAGAATCCACTGCCAGGGGATGATCGGACGGCGACGGGACGTCTGGCAGACTTCTCGTCCATGGGGGAACCGACCAAGATCCAACACGGCCGCGCACAGCGGGCCGAAGCGGCGCTCGGTGACGGTTCCGGAGCACGGCCGGCCTCCTCGGGACGCCTGCCCGACGGAGCCGCCCGCGCCACCCAGTCCCGTATCGCCGCACTGCGCGGCCGCATCCGCGACCAACGGCGCTCACCGGCCCGGCCGAAGATCTGGTTCGAACTGGCCCTGATCGGGATCAGCTACTGGATCTACTCGATCATCCGCAACGCCGTCCCGGAGCAGGCCTCGATAGCCCAGAAGCACACGCGCTGGATCTGGGACCTGGAGCAGTCGCTGGGCATCGCCGTCGAGCGTTCGATCAACCACGCCGTCGACAGCGTCGGGTGGCTCATCACCGGGATGAACTACTACTACGCGACCCTGCACTTCATCGTGACCATCGGCGTGCTGGTCTGGCTCTACCGCCGCCACCCCGGCCGCTACGTCGCCGCCCGCACCGTGCTGTTCGCCACCACCGCGATCGCCCTGATCGGCTTCTACTTCTTCCCGCTGGCCCCGCCCCGGCTGATGACCGACGGCGGCTTCATCGACACCGTGAAGGTCCACGGCACCTGGGGCTCGATGGCCTCCGGGCCCGCCGCGCACGTGTCCAACCAGTATGCGGCGATGCCCTCGATGCACATCGGCTGGTCGATGTGGTGCGGGCTGGCCATCTTCTACCTGGCCCGCCGGACGTGGGTCCGGGTGCTCGGCCTGCTCTACCCGCTGGCCACCCTGACGGTGATCGTCTCGACCGCCAACCACTTCTGGATGGACGCCGTCGGCGGTGAGCTCTGCCTCGCCCTGGGCTTCCTCACCGCCCGCTGGATGTACCGCTCCTGGGTCTACAAACTGCCCCAGGTGCCCGCCCGGGAGACGGCGGAGGAGCCGATCACCGTCCCCGAGCAGTGGAGCGAACCCGCGGTGAGCAGCGCCCGCCGGTAGAGCTGCCGGACCTGGACGAACCGAAGGGGCCCCACCCGGGGCCCCTTTCGCGTGCCCGAGCCTCAGCCGCCGGCCTCGACGCCGGCCTCAACCCCCGGCCTCAGCCGCCGTAGAACAGCCGCTCCACCACCGCCCGGGCCCGCCGGGTGGTCCGCCGGTAGTCGTCCACCAGCTCGCCGCTGTGCCCGGCGCCGTACCCGAGGTAGCGGGCCACCCCTGCCAGCTCCCGGGCCTCCCCGGGGAAGCTGTCGCCGGGCCGGCCGCGCACCAGCATCACCGCCGAGCGCACCCGGGAGGCCAGCACCCAGGCCGCGTCCAGCACCTGCGCGTCCGACCGCCCGACCAGCCCGGCCCCGGCGGCGGCCGCCAGCGCGGCCCTGGTCCGGGTGGTGCGCAGGGCCGGCAGCTCGTGCCCGTGCTGGAGCTGGAACAGTTGCACCGTCCACTCCACGTCGGCCAGCCCGCCGCGGCCGATCTTGGTGTGCGTGGTCGGGTCGGCGCCGCGCGGCAGCCGCTCGGCCTCGATCCGCGCCTTGATCCGGCGGATCTCCACCAGGTCCCGCTCCGGCACCCCGACGCCCGGGTAGCGCAGCGGGTCGATCAGCTGCCGGAACCGCGCGCCCAGCTCCTCGTCCCCGGCCACCGGCTCGGCGCGCAGCAGCGCCTGGCTCTCCCAGGCGTGCGACCAGCGCCGGTAGTACGCCGCGTACGAGGCGAGGGTGCGCACCAGCGGGCCGCTGCGCCCCTCCGGCCGCAGGTCGGCGTCGACCAGCAGCGGCGGCTCGGTGGACGGCGCGCCGAGCAGGGTCCGCAGCTCGTTGCAGACCGCCTGGGCGGCCCGGGCGGCGTCCTGCTCCAGCGAGCCGAGCAGCGGCTCGTGGACGAAGAGCACGTCGGCGTCCGAGCCGTAGCCCAGCTCGTGGCCGCCGAACCGGCCCATCGCGATCACCGCGATCCGGGTCGGCAGGTCGCCGTGCTCGGCCTCCCAGCCGGCCGTGCAGGCGCGCAGCGCGCCCTGGAGGGTGGCGGCGTTCAGCGCGGTCAGCGCCTCCCCCGCGGTGTCCAGCGCCTCCGCCGGGTCCTCGCCGAGGCGGCCGAGGACGTCCGCGGCGGCGGTGCGGAACAGCTCCCGGCGGCGCACCGAGCGGGCGGCGGCGACGGCCGCGGCGGTGGATCCGGCCCGGCCGACGGCGGCCAGTATCTCCTGCTCCAGGGCGGCCCGGCCGCGCGGCGCCAGGCCCTGCGGGTCGCCCAGCATGGCGACCGCCTCGGGGGCGCGCAGCAGCAGGTCGGGGGCGAGCCGGCCGGCCGACAGCACCCGGGCCAGCTGCTCGGCGGCGGCGCTCTCGTCGCGCAGCAGCCGCAGGTACCAGGGGGTGCGGCCGAGCGCGTCGGAGACCTGGCGGAAGTTGAGCAGCCCGGCGTCCGGATCGGCCGAGTCGGCGAACCAGCCGAGCAGCACCGGCAGCAGGGTGCGCTGGATCGCGGCCTTGCGGCTCACCCCGGAGGCGAGCGCGCTGAGGTGGCGCAGCGCGGCGGCCGGGTCCGCGTAGCCCAGCGCCTCCAGCCGGGCCCGGGCCGCGTCCGGGGTCAACCCGGCCGCGCCCGGCGGCAGTTCGGCGACGGCGTCGAGCAGCGGCCGGTAGAACAGCTTCTCGTGCAGCCGCCGGACCTCCACCGCGTGCCGCTTCCACTCGCGCTGCAGCGCGGCCACCGGGTCGGAGCGGGTGTCGTCGTTGATCAGCGCGGCCAGCGAGCGGGCCAGCCGGCGCAGGTCCTCCGCGCCGGTGGGCATCAGGTGGGTGCGGCGCAGCCGGTAGAGCTGGATCCGGTGCTCCAGGGAGCGCAGGAAGCGGTAGGCGGTGTCCAGCGAGACGGCGTCCGCCCGGCCGACGTACCCGCCGCGGGAGAGCGCGGCCAGCGCCTCCAGGGTGTTGCCGCTGCGCAGCGCCGGATCGGTGCGGCCGTGCACCAGCTGGAGCAGTTGGACGGAGAACTCGACGTCGCGCAGCCCGCCGGGGCCGAGCTTGAGCTGGCGGTCCAGTTCGGTGGCGGGGATCGAGTCGATGACCCGGCGGCGCATCTGCTGCACGTCGGTGACGAAGTTGTCCCGGGCGGCGGCCTGCCAGACCATCGGGGCCAGCGACTCCAGGTAGGCGGCGCCGAGTTCGGCGTCCCCGGCGACCGGGCGGGCCTTGAGCAGCGCCTGGAACTCCCAGGTCTTGGCCCAGCGCTGGTAGTAGGCGAGGTGGCTGGCCAGGGTGCGCACCAGCGGGCCGTTGCGGCCCTCGGGGCGCAGGTTGGCGTCCACCGGCCAGATGGTGCCCTCGCCGGTGGTGTCCGCGCAGAGCCGGGTGAGGGCGGCGGCGAGCCTGGTGGCGGCCTTGACGGCCTCGTGCTCGTCCACGCCCTCGCGCGGCTCGGCGACGAAGATGACGTCGACGTCGGAGACGTAGTTGAGTTCGCGGCCGCCGCACTTGCCCATGCCGATCACGGCGAGCCGGCAGGCCCGGGCGGCGTCCTGGTCCTGCTCGGCGGCGAGGTCCAGGGCGGTCTGCAGGGTGGCGCCGGCCAGGTCGGCGAGTTCGGCGGCGGTCTGCGCGAGGTCGGTGGTGCCGGTGAGGTCGCGGGCGGCGATGGCGAGCAGGCAGCGGCGGTAGGCGACGCGCAGCGCGTCCGCCGGGCTGCGGCCGCCCTCCCGGCCGCGCCGGACGCCCTCGGCGAGCGCGCGGCGGAAGTCCTCCGGGCCGGGGTGCATGTCGCGCAGCTCGAAGGTGACCAGCATGTGCCAGTCGTGCGGGTGCCGGGCCAGGTGGTCGGCGAGCGCGGTGGAGACGCCGAGCACGCCGAGCAGCCGGTCGCGCAGCGGCTTGGAGGTGGTGAGGGTGTCGCGCAGGGTGTGCCGTTCGGCCTGGTCGGCGGCCTCCAGCAGCCGGGCCAGGCCGAGCAGGGCGAGGTCGGGGTCGGCGGTGGCGCCGAGCGCGTCCAGCAGCACCGGGTCGTCGGCCAGGCCTTCCAGGCCGGGGCCCGCCAGCAGCCGCACCGCCTGCGCCGGGTCGGTGAACCCTCGCCTGACCAGCCTGATCTCCGGCCGGCTGACCCGGCTCCCGGCCCGCTGTTCGTCCACCGCCATGGCCCCTCCATCCGTCCGCCCCAGCAGGTTACGCGCCCTGACGGCCCCCCGCCGGACACGACCGCCGGACGGCCCGCCGCCGCGCGCCGCGCCGTCCGTCCGTGACCTCGGGCCCGCCGCGCTCGTTCTCCCCGCGCCGACCGTGCCACCCCGTCCCATCCCGTGCCACCCCGTCCCACCCCGTCCCACCCCGTCCCACCCCGTCCCGTCCCGTTCCGGAGCGCCGATGCCCAGCCGCCTGCCCTCGCTCACCGGGCTGCGCTTCTGGGCGGCCCTGCTGGTGGTGCTCTACCACCTGTCCCGCAAGGTCGGCGGGCTGCCGGTGCTCGACCCGCTCGCCTGGTACGGGCGCTCGGGGGTGACGTTCTTCTTCGTCCTGTCCGGTTTCGTCCTGGCCTGGACGTACGGCGGCTCGCCCGTCCCCGCCGGGGCGTTCGCCCGCCGCCGGTTCGCCCGGATCTGGCCGCTGCACGTGCTGAGCACCGTGCTGTCGCTGGGCGCGGACGCCGCGATCGGCACGGCACTACCGGTGGCGGCCGCGCTCTGGTCGCTGCTGCTGGTGCATCCGTGGGCGCAGGCGACGGTGTACGGCGGCAATCCGGCGTCCTGGTCGCTGGGCGCCGAGGCCTGGTTCTACCTGCTGTTCCCGCTGCTGCTGCGGTTGCTGGCGCCGCGCCGCCGGGCCTGGCTGCCGGTGGCGGCGGTGTGCGCGGCGCTCGGCCCGGCGCTGTGGGCGGCGGGCCCGCTGCTGCCGGCCGATCCGACGGTGCGCGGCTGGCTGCTGGACTACCTGCCGCTGGCCCGTACCCCGCAGTTCGTGCTCGGGGTGGCGGTCGGGCTGGCGGTGCGGCACGGGATGGTCCCCCGGGTGCGGCTCGGCGCGGCGGCCGCGGCGGTGGCGGGCTGGCACCTGCTGCTGGCGCCCTGGCACGCGGCCGTCCCGGACGCGCTGTGGTGGGGCCCGTACAGCGCCTCCCAGCTGGTGCCGGCGGCGCTGTTCGCGGCGCTGCTGGTGGCGGCGGCCCAGCGGGACGCGGCCGGTGCGGCGCCCCGGCTGCCAGGAGGACAGGGTCCGGTCGGACGGGGTCTGGCCGGGCGGGGGCCGGCCGGACGGACGGCGGTGCGGCTCGGCGAGTGGTCCTACGCCTGGTACCTGGTGCACGAGATCGGCATCCGCTGCTGGCTCGCCGAGTTGGGCCGCCCGGCGCCCGGGGCGGCGGCGCTCGGGGTCTGGCTGCTGCTGGCCGGGGGGTCGCTGGCGGTGGCGGCGGGCCTGTACCGCTGGGTGGAGCGGCCGTGCGAGCGGCTGCTGCGCGGCGCGCCGCGCCGGCCCGGCGGGAACGCGGCGGCGCCGCTGCCGGCCCGCGCGGTGCGGGTGGGGCGGCAGCGGCGCCGGGCGGCGGCCGGTCAGGCGTCGGTGGAGCCGTCCAGGTTGACGTAGGCGTAGAAGACGCCGATGTCGTAGCCGTCCTTCTGGGTGTTGAAGGTGGCGGTGAGGTCGGTGTCCCCGTTGCGCAGGTACGGCGAGATGTCCCAGCGGTTGGAGTCGTAGCCGAAGTTGTTGCGGTTGTACGGGTTGCGGACGAACTGGTCCTCCGGGGTCAACTCCTCGATGGTGGAGTTGAAGGCGTCGTTCGGCGCGTGGTTGATGTCGGAGAACAGCGTCTCGGGCCCGTTGGTGGACTTGACCGACAGGGTGTCGCCGGTCCACTTGAGGTCGCCGTCGTAGACCACCCAGCCGAGCTTGCCGTGGAGCTGACCGCTCTGCGGCGTCTGCAGCCCCGCGAGCTTGATCTGCCGCGTCGGGCTGTCCGGCAGCTCGACCTGGAAGCCGTCCCACAGGTGGATGTGCCGCATCGGCTTGCAGTCGTTCTCGTACGCGACGACGATCGTCCAGCCGCCCCAACTGTGCGGCTTCACCACCGAGTCCATGTTGGCGACGGTGTAGGTGCCGTTGCCGGCGTTCCTGACCAGGTCGGTGATGTCGGCGGAGGCCTGGTAGCTGCTCTCCACGTCGGTGGTGATGTAGCCGATGGACGGCTGGTCGTTGGCGATGTCCCGGTACTGCTTCTCGCCCGGGACCTTGAGGTACACCTCGTCGATCTGGTTCTCCGGCAGCACGGTGTCGCCGATGCCGCGGGTGCCGCCCCAGTACAGCCGGGCGTACTTGACCTTGGAGCCGTCGATCAGGCCGAGGTCGGCGGAGCTGGCGGAGTAGATCGGGTCACCGAGCGGGCCGATGGAGCCCGGGTCGATGTTGATGTACTTCATCTCGTACTTGTTGTTGATCGGCATGCTGCCGAGGCCCTTGCGGGCGTCCTCGCAGGGCGGCTGCTCCGGGTCGAGGGGTGCCTTGGTCTCGTCACAGGTCATCAGCGAGTTGCTGATCCTGGTGACGGAGCCGTGGAAGTCGCCCTGGAAGCGGGTGGTGAACGGCAGCGGGTTCTCGGAGATGGTCTCGGCGCGCGGGTGCGGGTTCGACGAGCCGGAGCCGGAGCCACGGGCGTCGGCGATCGGGGTGGCCAGCAGCTGGCTCGCGACGGCGGCGAGGGCGGCGCCCGCGACGACGGTCCGGCGGGCGAGCAGACGGGCCGCGGCGGCGCGGCTGACAGCGGAGGAGGGCATGGGATCCTCTCGGGACGGAACGGACGAGCACGCCCATCGGACCACAACCGTCCGTCACAGGATCTTCACATACCGCCATTGGGGAAACGATCCACCCGAGCGGACGGCCCGCTGTCATCCGATCGAACGACAGCGGGCCCGAAGGTGTTTGAGCCGCTCAGGCGCTCAGAGCACCTGGAGGTTCTTGCGCAGCTCGAACGGTGTCACCTCGGAGCGGTACTCCTCCCACTCCTGCCGCTTGTTGCGCAGGAAGAAGTCGAAGACGTGCTCGCCGAGGGTCTCGGCGACGAGCTCGCTGCGCTGCATCAGGTCGATCGCCTCGCCGAGGTTCTGCGGCATCGGCTGGATCCCGAGGGCGCGGCGCTCGGAGTCGGTCAGCGCCCAGACGTCGTCGTCGGCGCCCGGCGGGAGCTCGTAGCCCTCCTCGATGCCCTTGAGGCCGGCCGCGAGGGTGACGGCGTAGGCGAGGTACGGGTTGCAGCCGGTGTCCAGGGAGCGGACCTCGATCCGGGTGGAGCCCTGCTTGCCGGGCTTGTACATCGGCACCCGGATCAGCGCCGAGCGGTTGTTGTGGCCCCAGCAGATGTAGGACGGGGCCTCGCCGCCGGCCCCGGCGGTGCGCTGGGAGCCGCCCCAGATCCGCTTGTAGGAGTTCACCCACTGGTTGGTGACGGCGGCGGTCTCGGCGGCGTGCTTGAGCAGGCCGGCGATGAAGGAGCGGCCGACCTTGGAGAGCTGGTACTCGGCGCCGGTCTCGTGGAAGGCGTTGCGGTCGCCCTCGAACAGCGACAGGTGGGTGTGCATGCCCGAGCCGGGGTGGTCGGAGAACGGCTTGGGCATGAAGCTGGCGTGCACGCCCTGCTCCAGCGCGACCTCCTTCATGACCAGACGGAAGGTCATGATGTTGTCGGCGGTGGACAGCGCGTCGGCGTAGCGCAGGTCGATCTCCTGCTGGCCGGGGGCGCCCTCGTGGTGGGAGAACTCCACCGAGATGCCCATCGACTCCAGCATGGTGATGGCCTGTCGACGGAAGTCGTGGCCGACCCCGCGCGGGGTGTGGTCGAAGTAGCCGGACTGGTCGGCGGGGATCGGCGGGGTGCCGTCGCCGGGCAGGTTCTTCAGCAGGAAGAACTCGATCTCGGGGTGGGTGTAGAAGGTGAAGCCCTGGGCGGAGGCCTTCTCCAGGGTGCGCTTGAGCACGAACCGGGGGTCGGCGTAGGACGGCGAGCCGTCGGGCATCAGGATGTCGCAGAACATCCGGGCGGTGCCGGGGGTCTCCGAGCGCCACGGCAGGATCTGGAAGGTGGTCGGGTCCGGCTTGGCGATCATGTCGGACTCGTAGACCCGGGCGAAGCCCTCGATCGCCGAGCCGTCGAAGCCGATGCCCTCCTCGAAGGCCTGCTCCAGTTCGGCCGGAGCCACCGCGACCGACTTCAGGAACCCGAGCACGTCGGTGAACCACAGCCGGACGAACCGGATGTCACGCTCCTCAAGCGTCCGAAGCACGAACTGCTGCTGCTTGCCCATGGGGACAGTCTCACCTCTGCTCTTTACGCTCGTGTTACGCCCGGAAGACCCCCGGACGCGACTGCCCCCATCATGTCCGATCACCGCGCGGGACGGCAGTCCGGACCCTGGTCCGACCCCCCGGACAGCACATTGCGTCAGTTCGACGATTACACTCGGGGGCATGCCCAATCTCCGTCTCGCCCTGAGCCAGATCGACCCCTGGGTCGGTGACATCGCCCGCAACAGCGATGAGGTGGTGCGCTGGACCAGGCAGGCCGTGGAGGCCGGCGCCCAGCTGGTCGCCTTCCCCGAGATGGCCCTGACCGGCTACCCCGTCGAGGACCTCGCCCTGCGCAGTTCCTTCGTCGAGGCGTCCCGGGGCGCGCTGGTCGAGCTGGCCGGGCGGCTGGCCGCCGACGGGCTGGGCGAGGTGCCGGTGGTGGTCGGCTACCTCGGGCGCTCCGAGCACGCCTCGCCGAGGTTCGGCCGCCCGGCCGGCTCCCCGCAGAACTGCGCCGCCGTGCTGCACCGGGGCGAGGTGGTGACCCGCTTCGCCAAGCACCACCTGCCCAACTACGGAGTGTTCGACGAGTACCGCTGGTTCGTCCCGGGCGAGCAGCTGCCGGTGCTGCGGCTGCACGGAGTGGACGTCGCGCTGGCCATCTGCGAGGACATCTGGCAGGACGGCGGCCGGGTCACCGCGGCCCGCGAGGCCGGGGCCGGGCTGCTGCTGGTGGTCAACGGCTCGCCGTACGAGCGGAACAAGGACGACCAGCGGCTGGAGCTGGTCCGGCGCCGGGCCGCCGAGGCGGGCTGCCCGCTGGCCTACGTCAACATGGTCGGCGGCCAGGACGAGCTGGTCTTCGACGGCGACTCGATCGTGGTCGGCGCGGACGGCGAGGTGCTGGCCCGCTCCCCGCAGTTCGAGGAGCACCTGCTGGTGCTGGACCTCGACCTGCCGGCCGCCGGCGACGACCACACCGACGGCCTGCTGCTGAGCGACGGGCTGCACCTCGTCCGCACCGACCTGGGCGGCGAGCCGCAGGCCGCGCCCGCGGACACCCCGGCCCCCGAGGTGGCGCCGCGGCTGTCCGACGAGGCGGAGATCTGGGCCGCGCTGGTCTCCGGCACCCGGGCGTACGTCACCAAGAACGGCTTCCGTTCGGTGCTGATCGGCCTCTCCGGCGGCATCGACTCGGCGCTGGTGGCGGCCATCGCGGTGGACGCGATCGGCGCCGAGAACGTGCACTGCGTCTCCATGCCCAGCCGCTACTCCTCGCAGCACTCCCGGGACGACGCGGCCGAGCTGGCCCGCCGGACCGGGCTGCACTACCGCACCGTCTCCATCGCCCCGATGTTCGACGCCTACCTGGGCGCGACCGAGCTGACCGGCCTGGCCGAGGAGAACCTGCAGTCCCGGCTGCGCGGCACCCTGCTGATGGCGATCTCCAACCAGGAGGGGCACATCGTGCTCGCGCCCGGCAACAAGAGCGAGCTGGCCGTCGGCTACTCGACCCTGTACGGCGACTCGGTGGGCGCGTTCGGGCCGATCAAGGACGTCTACAAGTCGCTGGTCTTCCGGCTGGCCCACTGGCGCAACGAGGAGGCCGGGCGGCGCGGCGAGGTGCCGCCGATCCCGGAGAACACCATCTCCAAGCCGCCGTCCGCCGAGCTGCGGCCGGACCAGAAGGACAGCGACTCGCTGCCCGACTACGACCTGCTGGACAGCGTGCTGGCCCGCTACATCGAGGGCGACGAGGGGCGGGACGCGATCGTCGCGGCCGGCTTCGACCCGGCCGTGGTGGACCGGGTGGTCCGGCTGGTCGACACGGCCGAGTACAAGCGGCGGCAGTACCCGCCGGGCCCCAAGATCTCGGTCAAGAACTTCGGCCGGGACCGCCGCCTGCCGATCACCAACCGCTGGCGGCGGGGCTGACCTAATTGAACCGGTAGGTGGCGGCCACCGCGAGGTGGTCGCTGCCGTCCCGGGGCAGGGTGCGGGAGTCGACCGGCGCGAGGCCGCCCTTGCTCATGATCTGGTCGATCCGGGCCATCGGGAAGGACGCCGGCCAGCTGAAGCCGAAGCCGTCCCCGGCGGCGCCCTGGGCCGAGCGCATCTGCGAGGTGACCGGCGCCAGGCTGCGGTCGTTCATGGTGCCGTTGAGGTCGCCGAGCAGCAGGACCTTCTTCACCGGCTCGGCCTGGATCGCGTCGCCGAGCGCCTGCGCGCTGACGTCCCGCTGGTCGACGGTGAAGCCGCCCTCGGCCTTCAGCCGCACCGACGGCAGGTGCGCGACGTACACCGCGACCGGGCCCTGCGGGGTGGCGACCTGGGCCCGGAACGCCCTGGTCCAGCCCATCTTGAGGTCCACCGGCGAGACTCCGCTGATCGGGTACTTCGACCAGAGGCCGACCGTCCCTTCCACCTCGTGGTACGGGTACGCCTCGGCGAGCCCGCTCTCGTAGTCGCGCAGCGGCTTGCCGGCCAGTTCCTGGAGGGCGACGATCTGGGCGCCGGAGGCCACCAGGCCGCGGACGGTGCCCGGCACGTCGGGGTTGGCGGCGGCGACGTTGTGGCTGACCACCGTCCAGTCGCCGGTGCCGCCGCTCTTGTCGCTGAGCAGGCCGCCGAACAGGTTGAGCCAGATCGCGACGGGCAGCAGCAGCGCGATCAGCGCGGTGGCGGAGCGGCGCAGCAGCGCGGGGACCAGCAGCACCGGGACGGCCAGGCCGATCCAGGGCAGGAAGGTCTCCAGCAGGCTGCCGAGGTTGCCGGCGCTGTTGGGGACGTCGGCGTGGAGGGCCATCAGCAGGGCGGCGAGCACGGCCAGCACCGCGACGACCAGGCCGCGCCGCCAGGTGGTGGCGCCGCGGCCGTCCCGGCCCCAGTGCCGCAGGCCCAGGAATCCTCCGGGACGGCCCGCGGGGGCCGGGGCGCCCGCCTCGCCCCAGGGGCCGGCCGTGCTCCGGTCGGTCCTGTCCGCCTGCGTCATCCGTGGCTCCCGTTGTTCGTGCCGTCGCCGGTCCGGTGTCCGGCCCGTGCGGTACGGGCGGGTGCCGGACTGGTGCCGGTTTGATCGGATACCCGGCTCAGCCTATGCCGGGACAGACGCGGGGCCGTCGGAGCGGGTTCCGGCGTGGCCCGGTTTGGTGAGCCAGGCCACGCCGGGCGCGGGTCGGACACAGGTCGGTGCAGGTCGTTGCGGGTACGGGACCGGGGCGGGTCCGGGGCGCGGGAGCGCGTTCAGCCGCGGGAGCCGGAGGCCGCGTGCGGCGCCAGGCCTTCGAGCAGCGAGTCGACCATCCGGCGGGCCAGGTCCGGGTCCTCCAGGTCGGAGTCGTCCCAGAGGATGCTGCGGTACAGGATCGGGCCCATCAGCATGTCGCCGAGGAGCTCGACGTCGAGGTCGGTCCGCAGCACGCCCTCGTCCATGGCGCGGCGGATCAGGGCGAGCCCCGCCTCCCGGCGGGGCTTGATCACCCGGTCGCGGTACGCGCTGTACAGGTCGGGCAGGCTCTGCATCTGGCCGAGGGCGGCCTTGAGCACCCAGCGGGAGCGCTTGGCGAGGCCGCGCCGGCGCATGTAGTCGATCATCTCGATCAGGTGGTCCCGGGCGGTGCCGTCGGTCGGCGCGGGCATCGGGACTTCCAGCCTGCTGACCACGTCGACCAGCAGGGCCTCCTTGTTGGGCCAGCGCCGGTAGATGGTGGCCTTGCCGACGCCGGCCGCGGCGGCGATGCCCTCGATGGTGAGCTCGGACAGCGCGGTGCCGCCGGCCATCAGGTCCTCGACGGCGGCGAAGATGGCCTGCTCGGCGGCCTCGCTGCGCGGGCGGCCGCGGCGTACGGCGGCGCAGGGCTGTCCGGCCCCGGCGGCCGGGGTGTCCGTCTTCATCCCCGCTGTACTCCCTCGCTGTCCGCGTGGCGCACGGGCGCCGTTCCGTTTCCGATGGTGGTCCGTGGACCGGGTTCCGATGGTGGTCCGTGGACCGGGCCGGGTGGCGGCCGCCGTCCTGGACCTCGGCCCTGCCGCCCGGGGGTTCACCCGGGTGACAGGGCCATTGTCGCTCAGTGCGATCGCGGGTCAGGCGTCCGCGGCCACGGCCTTGCGGCTCTGGTCTGGCTGCTCGGCGGCCTTCCCGGCCGGGCCGCCGGGGGCGGCCGACCGGCGCGGCAGCAGGAACCAGGCGATCAGCGCGCCGACCACCGTGATGCCCGCGGAGAGCGAGGCCACCACGTGCATGGCGCTGACGAAGGCGTCGTCGGCCGGGCCGATCAGCGCGGCGCCCTTGGGTCCCATCCGCTCGGCGATGGCCAGGGTGGCCTCCAGCGACTCGCCGGCCTTGCCGCGCAGGTCGTCGGGCAGCTGGTTGAGCGTGTCGGCCATGCCGTCGCGGTAGACGGTGGAGAGCACCGCGCCGAGCACGGCGACGCCGAGCGAGCCGCCGACCTGGCGGAAGGTGTTGTTGACGGCCGAGCCCGCGCCGGCCTTCTCGCGGGGCAGCGAGGCCATGATCGCGACGGTGACCGGCGGCATGACGTGCGCCATGCCGGTGCCCATCAGCAGGCCGAGCACGATCAGCACCCAGATCGGCGTGTCGACGCCCAGCAGGGTGTAGCCGACGAAGCCGACCGCGATCAGCAGCATGCCGACGGCGGCGGTGGCGGCGACGCCGAAGCGGTCGACCACCAGCCGGGCCCGCGGCGCGAACAGCAGCTGGGCGACGGCCAGCGGCAGCATCAGCAGGCCGGCCTGGAGCGCGCTGTAGCCGCGCACGCTCTGGATGTAGAAGACGCCGAAGAAGGAGACGCCCATCAGCGCGAAGAAGACCACGCCGACGACCACGACGGAGGCGCTGAACACCTTGTTGCGGAACCAGGTGACGTCCAGCGCGGGGAAGCGGGTGCGGCGCTCGAACCAGACGAAGGCGGCCAGCGCCAGCACGCCGATCAGCGTCGGCACCCAGGCCTCGGCGGCGGTGAAGTCGGCCAGCTCGCCGCCCTTGATGATGCCGTAGATCAGCGCGACCAGGCCGATGATCGACAGCAGCACGCCTATCGGGTCGAGCTTGCCGGGGTTCGGGTCCTTGGACTCGGGCACCAGGACGACCATCGCGATCACCGCGACGATCACGATCGGGACGTTGACCAGGAAGACCGAGCCCCACCAGAAGTGCTCGATCAGCAGGCCGCCGGTGATCGGGCCGATGGCGATGGCCAGGCCGACCGCGCCGGCCCAGATGCCGATCGCCTTGGGCTGCTCGGAGCGCTCGAACACGTTCATGATGATGGCCAGCGTGGCGGGCATCGCGAGCGCGGCGCCGACGCCCATCAGGGCGCGGTAGCCGACGAGTTCACCGGGCGAGGCGGCCAGCGCGGAGAGCAGCGAGGCGATGCCGAAGACCACCATGCCGCCGAGCAGCGCGCGCTTGCGGCCGAAGCGGTCGCCGAGCAGGCCGGAGGTGAAGAGCAGCCCGGCGAACACCAGGGTGTAGGAGTTGATCGACCACTCCAGGTCGCTCTGGCTGGCGCCGAGGCCGACCGGCGCGGGGGTCGCGATGGTCTTCATCGCGACGTTGAGGATCGAGTTGTCGAGGACGACGACGAGCAGGGCGAGCACCAGGGTGCAGAGGATCGCCCAGCGGCGGCGGTGGATGGCTTCCGGCACGCGGGGTGGCGCGGCTGCGGTGGTCATTGGTCTTCCCGTCCGTGGTGGTGTGGCACTGGCGGGCAATTCCGAGCCATGGTCGTCTCGTAACCCCCCGGCACCAGGGTAGCGGCCATTTCGATACGAGACGAATCCGTTTCGTAAAAACGCGGCAAAGCCCGCCGGCCGGCGGCCGGTGTGCCACAGATCGCACCCGCGCGCCTGCACGCCCCTTTGCGCGCACGCCGGGGCGTGCAAGCATGGAGGTGATCCGGGGACGCCGTACGGCGCCACGAGACGACAACCCTTCAGGAGTCCGTTCGATGAACGCTTCTTCGCCTTCGCCTGCCCAGAACCAGGCGGCGACCGCCACCCTCTACGGCGGGGTCACCAACCGCCGCATCACCGTCCGCGACCTCGCCACCGCCAAACAGCGCGGCGAGAAGTGGTCGATGCTCACCGCCTACGACGCCCTCACCGCCGGGGTGTTCGACGAGGCCGGCATCCCCGTCCTGCTGGTCGGCGACTCCGCCGGCAACTGCCACCTCGGCTACGAGACCACCGTGCCCGTGACCATGGATCAGATGGTGATGCTCTCCGCCGCCGTCGTCCGCGGCACCAAGCGCGCGATGATCGTCGCCGACCTGCCGTTCGGCTCCTACCAGGAGTCCCCCGCGCAGGCCATGCGCAACGCGGCCCGGCTGATGAAGGAGGCCGGGGTCGGCGCGGTCAAGCTGGAGGGCGGGGAGCGCAGCGCCCGCTCGATCGAGCTGCTGGTCGAGGCCGGCGTCCCGGTGATGGCGCACATCGGCCTCACCCCGCAGTCCGTACACGCCTTCGGCGGCTACCCCGTCCAGGGCCG
This sequence comes from Kitasatospora sp. NPDC059817, assembly GCF_042731835.1. Taxonomy (NCBI): domain Bacteria; kingdom Bacillati; phylum Actinomycetota; class Actinomycetes; order Kitasatosporales; family Streptomycetaceae; genus Kitasatospora; species Kitasatospora sp. NPDC059817. The sequence goes on from NZ_JBHWIR010000122.1 coordinate 23,203, forward strand.
CGGCGACGAGGCGGCGCACCAGCTGCTGCGCGACGCCAAGGCCGTCCAGCAGTCGGGCGCCTTCGCGGTCGTGCTGGAGGCGGTGCCGGCCGAGCTGGCCGCCCAGGTCACCGAGCAGCTGACCATCCCGACCGTCGGCATCGGCGGCGGGCCCGACACCGACGCCCAGGTCCTGGTCTGGACCGACATGGCCGGCATGACGGCGGGCCGGGTGCCCAAGTTCGTCAAGCAGTACGCCGACCTGCGGACCGTCCTCGGCGACGCCGCCCGCGCGTTCGCCGAGGACGTCCGCGGCGGCGCCTTCCCGGCGGCGGAGCACAGCTTCCACTGACGGCCCCCGACGGGCCCCCCCGCCCCCCCCGCCGGCGCGCCGCGGCGCCGGCGCCGCGCTCGCCGTCAGCTTCCTGCTCCAGGGCACCACCTTCGCGCTGCTGGTCACCTGCATTCCGGAGATCCAGCACCGGTACGGGC
>NZ_JBHWIR010000123.1:0-7129 GCF_042731835.1 Kitasatospora sp. NPDC059817
CCCACGTACGTCCAGTACGAGGGCGGTCCGGGCGCACGCCCAGCCGGGCGCGTAATGGGGGTACCTCCCGGCCGAAGGCTGGGGGAGCCGCGGGCTGATCCGCCAAGATCGACCGGACAGGACCTAGCCGAACCGCGGCAGCTTGCGCCCCGCCGCCCGGGCCCACACCTGGGGCAGCCGGGCCCGGGCCGTCTCGGCGGCGGTGAGCTGGCGGGCGTAGAGCGCCCCGAGGCCGAAGGGCTCGCCGCTGTCGGCGGCCTGCCCGGCGAGGGTGCCGGCGGCGTCCACCCCGTCCTGGTGCTCGCCCAGCAGTTCCTGGACGGCCTTCATCCGGTCCGTGTACCGCTCGGCGGCCGCGCCGACCGCCGGGGCGGCGGTCTCGCCGGCGTAGCGGGCGCGTTTGGCGGCCTTGCGGGCCTCGTGCAGGGCGCGGTCGCGCTGCTCGGCGGGCCCGGCCCCGGCGTCGAGGGCCGCCCGGACGCGCTCGCCGGTGCGGTGCTGCTCGCGCTCGGCGATCCGGGCCAGCTCGGGGACGGCGTCACGGCCGGCCCGGCGGCGCAGCGGGGGGTCGGCGAGGAGGGTGGCGAGGGCGTCGGCGAGGGCGCGGCGGCGCGGGCTGTCGAGGGCCGCGAGCACCTCGGGCCAGGCCTGCCGGTACTCGACCCGCCCCCACCGCTCCAGCTCCGCCGCGACCCGCTCCGGCCGGCACTCAGCGGGCAGTGCCCGGGCCTGGGCGGCCAGCCGCTCGGCGAGCACCTCGCCGTCCCGGGCGCGGCCGAGGGCGGCCGCGAGCCAGCGCAGTTCGGCGACCAGGTGGTCGGTGGCCCCGGGGGCGAACAGTCGCCGGAAGGTCCGCAGGGCGCTGCGCAGCCGTCGGCAGGCGACCCGCATCCGGTGCACCGCGTCCGGTTCGTCCGCCCGGACGGCGTCGTCGAGGCCGGCCAGTACCGCCGCCTGCGCGCCGAGGCGGTCCAGCAGCACCTGCCCCACCGTGGTGGCGGGTCGCGCCATGAGCGCTCACCCCCTCATCGGGGTCGCCGGGAACGCCTTCCAGGCTACGGGTCCGGGCGCACGACGACGACCAGGACCGCGACGGGAACGAGCAGGCCCGGGACGGGGACGAGCCAGGCCCGGGACGACCGCTCGGCGCACACGCCGCCGACCCGCACGAACAGCGAAGCGGTCCCGGCTGAGCGGGCGTCAGGCGGGTGAACGAACGGCCTCCGGCGGGCAACGCTTCCACTCCCCGGGTACGCGCCCTCGTGCCGGATGTAAGCGTCGTGGCATACTCCGGGACGTGACGACCTCCACCCATGCGATCAGGGCCCTGCGGGCCGCGGTGTTCACCGCGCTCGCCGTGCCGCTGTCCGCGCTGGGCCAGGTGGTCATCACGGGTCGCCCGCTGCCGCTCTCGCTGGTGGCGGCCGCGACCGCCGTCGTCTTCCTGGTCGCGGCCGCGCTGGCCGGCGGGGAGCGGCGGCTGCTGCACATCTCCAGCGTGCTGGTGCCGGTCGAGCTGCTGCTCAACACGACGTTCAACCTGGGGCAGGCCGGCTGTGGGCCGATCCTGTCCGAGCACGTGCCCGCGCGCGGTGTGAACCTGCTGGTGTGTGGCGGCGGTTCGGTGGACGGGTCGCTGCTGGCCGGTCCGCTGGGCCACGTGGGGCCGCTGGCCCCGGCGGCGACCCAGGTGCTGCTCCTGCTGGTGCACCTGGTGATCGCGCTGGCCGCCGCGGCCTGGCTGCGGCTGGGCGACGCGGCCCTGTCGGGCCTGGCCCGGTCGCTGTGCGCGCTGCGCCAGTCGCTGGCCCGCCCGTTGCGCGCCCTGGTCCTGCTGCTGCTCCCGGCTCCGGTTCGGCCGGTGCTGCGGGTGCCGCTGCCGGTGTCGGACCGCGAGCGGCCGCGCCGCGAGGACGTGGTGCTGAGCCCGGCTCCCCGGCGTGGTCCGCCGGTTCTCGCGCCTGCCTGCTGACCCGCCCGAGGCCGTAGGGCCGCCGCGCACGTTCGTCCGCAGGCAGCGCGCACAACTCCCGCGTTCACTCGATCCCGCCGCACCCGGTGCGGTTTCCCGCGCGCATCCGCGCGCCGCGTACAGGAGTTGCCTTCCATGGCTCAGACCCCCAGCAAGCAGCAGGCCAAGCGCATCAGTGCCCGTGAGCGGATCCAGGAGGCGCAGCGCATCGAGCAGGCGGCGTCGAAGCGCCGCCAGCGGATCGTCGTGGCAGTGTCCGCAGTCGCGGTGCTCGCCCTCGCGGGCGGAGCGGCGGTCGCGATCAACTCGGCGTCCGGCAAGAAGGACTCGACGGCGGCCGCCGATGCGGCCGCGCCGACGGAGCTGGTCCTCCCGGCGAACGCCTCCGGCCCGGACGGCACGGTGATCACCTACGGCAAGGCCGACGCCCCGCACACCATGGAGGTGTACGAGGACTTCCGCTGCCCGGTCTGCAAGCACTTCGAGGCGGCGAACGGCGAGGCGGTCAAGAAGCTGACCGAGGACGGCTCGGTCAAGGTGGAGTTCCACCTGGCGGCGTTCCTGGACAACGCCCTCGGCGGCAAGGGCTCGCGCACCGCGCTGGCCGCCGCGGGCGCCGCGTTGAACGAGGGCGTGGACAAGTTCAAGCAGTTCCACGACGTGCTGTACGCCAACCAGCCCGACGAGCGGAAGGACGACTTCGGCAACGTCAACCACATCCTCGACCTGGCCGGCCAGGTGCCCGGGCTGAAGACGGACGCCTTCGTGAAGGCCGTCACCGACAAGACGTACGCGCCGTGGGCGGCGAAGGTCGCGGAGGCGTTCAACGGCAGCGGGGTGACGGGCACCCCGACGGTCAAGGTGGACGGCAAGCCGATCACGCTGTTCAGCGGCCAGTCCACGGTGACGCCGGAGCAGTTCACCGCCCAGGTCAAGCAGGCCGCCGGCCTGAAGTAAGCAGGGCACCACCGGCCCGGCCGAACCCCGGCCGGGCCGGCTCCTCCCAGCCACCGGAGTGTGCTGCCATGACCGCCGCTACCTCTGTGCACCTCTCCCCTCCCGCCCCCGGCGACGCCGGCCGTGCGCCGGTCGGCGCGGGCCGGGTGTTCTCCCTGCTGCTGTTCCTCGGCGGGCTGATCGGGCTGGCCGCCTCGGCCGTCCTGACCTTCGACAAGCTCCGCATCCTGGAGAACCCGTCCTACGTCCCCAGTTGCAACCTCAATCCGGTGATCAGCTGCGGTTCGGTGATGCGCACCGAGCAGGCGGAGGTCTTCGGGTTCCCGAACCCGCTGCTCGGGCTGGCCGCCTTCGGCGCGCTGGCGGCGGTCGGGGCGGGGCTGCTGGCCGGTGCCGCGTACCGGCGCTGGTTCTGGCTGGGCCTGCACGCGGGCACCCTGCTGGGTGTGGTGTTCGTGCACTGGCTGATCGACGAGGCGCTGTACCGGATCGGCGCGCTGTGCCCGTACTGCATGGTGGTGTGGGCGACGGTGGTGGTGCTGTTCTGGTACACGACGCTGCACAACCTCCGGACGGGGGTGATCCCGGTGGGTCCGCGGCTGCGGCCGGTCGTGCGGGAGGCGGCGCGCTACCACTGGGCGGTGCCGGTGCTGTGGACGGCGGTGATCGCGCTGCTGATCCTCAACCGGTTCTGGTACTACTGGAGCACGCTGGTCTGACGGGCCTGACCGACTGGCATATTTGACGGACCGTCAGCCGACGTACCCCGTGGAGTGCAGCAGCGCGGTGGCGCCGGTGCGCCGGGCCGCCAGGGCCCGGGTGAGCCGGCGCGCCGCGCAGGGGTGCAGCAGTGCGGCCGCCCGGGCGGGGGTGAAGTACCCGTACTCGGCGATCTCCTCGGCCTGCACCCGGATGGTCGCGCCGGCCGGGACCGTTCCGCCGTCGAACATGAACTGCACGGCGGGGTGGGCGTGTTCGCCCTGGCCCGGGATCGGATCGCGCCACTCGACGACGAGCAGCCGCAGCTCGCCGGCCACCAGCCCGGTCTCCTCGCGCAGTTCGCGGGCGGCGCATTCGGCGGGACCCTCGCCCGGGTCCATCCCGCCGCCGGGGAACTGCCACTGGGCGCGGTAACTGGCCTTCAGCAGCAGGACGTCACCGCCTTCACCGGTGAGCAGCACGCTGCAGCCGACGTAGGCGCGCAGCAGCCCGGCCAGCCAGTCCTGTTCCGAGAGCCAGGTGTCCGTCATCGCGCCTCCTCCGCCGGTGCCCCGTCGCGGTGGCCACTCTGCCGCAACCCCCGTGCCGGATCCGGCGGTTCGTACCTAATCCACCCGATCGGGTACTCGACGCACGAGAGCTCCTACCCGAAGACCGCCCGCCGGTAGGCGTTGCGCAGGTCGGTGAGCGGCTGGATGCCGCGGTCGTAGTGGACCTTGTTGGTGAGCAGCAGCGCCCAGCGGCCGAGCCGCCGGGAGATCCAGATGCCGGTGCCGGTGAAGCCGTAGTGGACGAAGGTGCCCTCGGCGGGGTCGGTGCCGGGGGCGTGCAGCCAGGACAGGCCGCGGGCGGGGGCGAGACCGCCGGTCTGCTCGCGCAGCGACTCGGCGATCCAGGCCTCGCCCCAGGGCAGTTGGGGCGGCGGGGCGAGCAGCGCGGCGAGGAAGCGGGCGAGGTCGCGGGCGGTGGAGAAGGCCCCGGCGTTGCCGCAGACGCCGCCGAGCAGCCGGGCCGAGGGGTCGTGGACGACGCCGCACAGGTGGCTCCCGACCTGCGGGTCGTACTCGGTGGGCGCGGTGCGGGCGGTGTCGGCGGGGCCGAGCGGCCCGTACCGGGTGTCGGCCATGGCGAGCGGCCGCCAGATCCAGCGACTGGCGAGCTCGTCCAGCGGCGCGCCGCCGAGGTCCTCGACGAGGTAGCCGAGCAGGACGGCGGCGCGGTCGGTGTACTCGACGGCCGTACCGGGCGCGCGGTGCAGCGGGGCGGCGATCACCCCGGCCCGGATCGCCGCGAGGTCGCGCCCGTAGAGCTGCTCGAATCCGGTGTGCGGGAGCATTCCGGCGGTGTGCGCGAGGAGTTGACGGACAGTCACCACGCCGACGGGGTGCCCGGAGCCGGGCGGCCACCAGCGGCCGAGCGGTTCGTCGAGCGGGAGCCGCCCGGCCTGCCGGAGCACTCCGGCGCAGGGCCAGAGGGCGACGATCTTGGTGAGGCTGGCGAGGTCGTACCGGGTGTCCGGCCCGGGGGCGAGCCGAGCGTACGGGCCCTGCCCGAGCACGCCGTGCGCGCCGCCGCCGAGCGCCCCTCCGGCATCGCCGACGGCCCAGACGGCGCCGGCCCCGACGGTGCGCACGCCGCCCCGGACCAGCTGGTCCAGCTCCCCGCCGGGCGCGGCCAGGGCGGGGAGCCGGTCGGCTCCTGGCGGTTGCTGGCTCATCGTCCCCCCTCAGAGGTGTCGTGAGCCTACCCGCCGGGCGGGCCGGTCAGGCCGCCGCGGGCAGTTCCTTGCCGAGGCAGATGCTCTGCGGGTGATCACGGTAGATGCCGAACTTCCGGATCGCCGCGTACCCCTCGGACCCGTACAGCGCCACGGCCTCGGGCTGCTCGGTGCCGGTCTCCAGGATGACGCGGGTGCGGCCGGCCTCGGCGGCGGTCTGCTCCAGGCGGCGCAGCACCGCCCGGGCCAGGCCACGGCCGCGGGCGGCGGGGACCACGAACATCCGCTTCAGCTCGACGTCGCCGTCGCGCAGCCCGTCCGGCCCGGCCTGCTTGGCCCGCCAGCCCCCGCAGGCGACCGGCCGGCCGTCGAGGTAGGCGATCAGGAACAGGCCGTACGGCGAGTCGAAGTCTTCGAGGTGCAGCACGGTCTCGTCGGGGTCGCCGTAGCGGCGGACGTACTCCTGCTGCACCTCCGCCGACAGGGCCTGGGCGTCGGGGTGGGCGTAGCCGGTGACGCGGAACTCGACGGTTCCGGCCTCCATGGTGGTGCTCTTCATGAGGGAAGAGCCTACGACCTGGATCAGCGGGTCTCGAAACGGGCGACCAGCTCGTTCTTGCCGAACATCCGTGCGGTGTCGACGGCGTTCGGGGTGCCGGCGGTGGGGTCGGCGCCGCCGTCCAGCAGGACGGTCAGCACGTCCTCGGCGCCCTTGAAGACGGCGCCGGCGAGCGGGGTCTGGCCGCGGTCGTTGGCGCGGTTCGGGTCGGCGCCGCGCGCCAGCAGGGCTTCGACGGTGGCGGCGTGGCCGTGGTAGGCGGCGAGCATGAGCAGGGTGTCGCCGCGGTCGTTGGTGAGGTCGGCGGGCGCACCGGCGTCCACGTAGGCGGCCAGGGTGTCGGTCTCGCCGGCGCGGGCGGCGTCGAAGAGCTTTCCGGCCAGGGCGATCACCTCGGCGTCGGGGGCGTCGGGAGCGTCGGCGGGCTGCTGGTTGGCGGCGTCGGTCATGGCGGGCGGCCTTTCCGGTCTGCGGGTTCTGTGGGCTCTGCGGGCTCTGCGGGTGGCGGAGCCGCGGTGGCGGAGTGCGGCTGGAGGAGCTTCGCGTACCGCACCGTAGCGGCCGGGCGCCGGGCCGGGCCAGCGCGCATCCGGATGGCGGATGGCGGCCCTCGAACGGCGGCCATCCGGGCGAACTTCCCCGACCCCCCGGAAACCTCCCGCCCACCCGGCGGGAATGCCTCGCCGCGCTGGAACTGCGCGGGACACGGCCCCACCCCGGCCGGTCCGCCCGCCTTCGCCCGGACTCCAGGGCGACGTTGAACGGGAAACCACCCATTTGCACCGTTCCATCATCTATTACTTTTTGTCACGATTAGCGCACTTTCCGTAACACCGTCCCCGTCCCCCCTCCCCGAGGAGCAGAACGTGATCCTCTCGATTTCCGGCATCGTCCTGTTCGGCACCATCGCCTTTCTGTTCTTCCGCAGGGACGGGCTAAAGGTCTCCCACGCCGTCGTCTGCGCCCTCTTCGGCTTCTACGTCGCCGGCTCCTCGATCGCCCCGAGCATCACCGCCGGCGGTGCCAGCCTGGCGAGCCTGCTCGGCGGCCTCAAGTTCTAGGGCGTGGAGGACGCTTCGCCGGCACGCCCAGCCGGGCGCCCACCGCCGCGCGCTGATCCGACGCGAATTGTCAGACACGCCCTGGGCCCGGTCCCGCCCGACCAGGCCCAGGCACCCCAGTACAGGCGCCGCCACACCCCCCC